>DAORHX010000028.1:0-17375 GCA_035438245.1 Rubrivivax sp. | reverse complement strand
GCCGGGGTCGGCGCGGCCACGCTGTAGCGCGCCGCGACGGCTTGCTCGCTGCCGCGCAGGTTCAGGTCGGTGGGCCGGCCGCTGGCATCGTCGAAGACCAGCCGTTGCCCCTCGGGCTGCGCCTGCTGCGCGCGCCGCACGGCCACGGCGACCTCGTGCAAGGGGCCGCTGGCGAGGCGGCGCCCGTCCTGGAAGGCGGTGTAGGTGGGGGGCAGGGTCGGGTCCATGCCCGGAATTATGCCCGGGTTAAATCATCAACGCAATAACACCCGGACAAAATTCTGCTTGCCAGGACGGCACTCCGTTTCGAGCTTTGTGCAGCTGGCCTCTCGACCACTTACATGCGGTCACGCCAACCGCCGTGGATTTGGGATAATTTTCCCAATCATGAAGCCCGAAACCCCGAGCGCACTGGAGCAGGCGATAGCCCTGTTGCTGCGCCCGCTGTTTCGCCTGCTGTTGCGGCAAGGCATGGCTTTCACCGCCTTCGAGAAGCTGGCCAAGCGTGTGTACGTGGACCTGGCCTTCCACGAGTTCGGCCTGCCCGGCAAGAAGCCCTCGATCTCGCGAACCTCGATCCTGTCGGGTTTGACGCGCAAGGACGTGCAGCGCCTGCTCGCCGAGCCCGACGCCCGCGGCGCGCCAGCGGATGCGGGCTACAACCGCGCCGCGCGCGTGCTCACGGGCTGGGTGCGTGATGCCGACTTCGCCGATGCCATGGCCGACCCCCGCCCGCTCGACGCCGACGGCGAGCACGGCTTTGCGCGGCTCGTGCGCCGCTACAGCGGCGACATGCCGGTGCGTGCCGTGCTCGATGAACTGCTGCGTGTGGGCGCGGTGCAGCGCCTGGCGGACGGGCGCATTGCGTTGTGCGCCCGAGCCTATGTGCCGGCGCAGGACGACGACGAAAAGCTGCACATCCTGGGCACCGACGTGGCCGACCTGGTGGCCACCATCGACCACAACCTGCAGCATGGCGGCAGCGATGCGCGCTTCCAGCGCAAGGTGATGTACCGAGGCATCGCGCCGCAGGCGCTGCCGGCTTTCCGCAAGCTCGGCGCCGCGCAGGCGCAGGCCCTGCTGGAAAGGCTCGACCGCTGGCTGGCGGCGCAACTCGACGCGCAGCCCCCTGCCGACCCGGGCGGCGCGCAGGCGCGCGTCGGCCTGGGCATCTACTACTTCGAGCAGATGCTCGAACCCCACGAAGTCCCTGCAGGAGCCGACCGATGAAGTTCAAGACCCTCGCCCTCGTCGCCATGGCGGTAGGCCTGCAGTGGCTGACCGGTTGTGGCGGCGGAGGCGGTGACGACGCCGGCGGCGGCATCGGCGGCACCGGCAGCCCGCTGGGCACGCTGCGCCTGTCGCTGACCGATGCGCCGGCTTGCGGCTACGACGCGGTCAACATCACGGTGGAACGGATTCGGGTGCACCAGAGCGATGGCGCCGCCGACCACGACGGCGGCTGGCACGACATCGTGATGCAACCCGCCCGCCGCGTCGACCTGCTGTCGCTGACCAACGGCGTGCTGCTCGAGCTGGGCGAGGTGGCGCTGCCTGCCGGCAAGTACACGCAGCTGCGCCTGGTGCTGGCGGGCAATGACGGTGCCGTGCCGCCGGCCAACTCGGTCGTGCCTGCAGGCGGCCTCGAGACAGCGCTGGACACGCCGAGTGCGCAGCAGTCGGGGCTGAAACTGAAGGCGAACATCGACGTGCCGCCCGGCAAGGTGGTCGACTTCGTGCTGGATTTCGACGCCTGCAAGTCGGTGGTCAAGCGCGGCAACTCCGGCAAGTACAACCTCAAGCCGGTGGTGACGGTGATCCCGCGGCTGTCGGACGCGGGCCAGCGTGTGGTCGGCTACGTGGGCTGGTCCATCGCCTCCACCGCCACGAGCGTGTCGGTCCAGGCCAACGGCATGCCGGTGAAAGCCACCACGCCGGACGCGAACGGCATGTTCGTGCTCTCTCCGGTACCCGTGGGCAGCTACACGCTGGTGGTCAGCGCCCCGGGACGCGTCACCGCCGTGGTCACCGGCGTGCCGGTGTTCGAAACCTCCCAGACCGTCGTCAACAGTTCGACCTTGCGCATCGATCCGCCGCCAGCCACGCTGCGGCCGGTCACGGGCGCTGTCACGCCCACTGAGGCCAGCGTGCGTGCGCTGCAGACGCTCAGCGGCGGGCCCGTCGTCGAGGTGGCCTGGGCACCGGTCGACGCGCTGTCCGGCGCTTTCGCATTCGCTCTGCCCCTCGAAGCGCCGCTGCGCACCCGCTTTGCGGCGATTGGCCCCTCATCGCTGGGCTTTTCGGCCGATGCGGCCGCCGCCGGCCGCTACACCATCGAAGCCGAGGGTGCCGGCGCGGTGAAGACCCAACCCGTCGACGTGAACAGCGCCGTCGCCCCGCTGTCCTTCAGCCTGCCGTAGACACACCCTTCCCACGACTTGCTCCTCCTTCAAAGGACGGTATCGAAATGAACAAGCAGCTTGCGATCCTGGCCATCGGCAGCGTGCTGGCGGCCAGCGCCGTCGGCGAGACCAATGTCGGCGTGTCCATCGGCGTCTACCAGCCCGGGGTCTACGGTCGCATCGACATTGGCAACTATCCCCAGCCTGCGGTGGTCTATGGCCAGCCGATCATCATCGCGCCGCAGCCTATGGTCGTTCGGCCACGACCCGTGTACCTGTATGTCCCGCCGGGGCACCAGAAGCACTGGGCCAAGCATTGCAGCCGCTACGGCGCCTGCGGGCAACCCGTGTACTTCGTCCAGGAACGCTGGGTTCGCGAGCGCTACGAAGAGCAGCAACGAGGCCACGGCGCTGGCCACGGCAAGAAGAAGCACAAGGACTGAGCTGAGCCGCACCGCCGCTCAGCGCCAGCCGACGCCGCGGCGCCCGACGCCCACGCCGTGGAAGCCCGGCCCCACGCCGCCGCCGACACCGTACCAGTCGATGAACAGCGTGGTCGCGCCACCGGCGGCCGGCATCCTGCCTTCGAGCAGCTTGTAGCCGTAGACCAGGTCGGCGCCGTCGGCCACCGGCTTCATGATCGTCACCACGACCAGCGTCGGCTCGGCCTGGCCCGGCTCGTAGACCGACAGCGTGGCGTTCGGCGGGTCGGCGTTGAAGCTGTCCCGGCCGTCCTTCCAGGTCTTCAGGTAGTCGGGCAACTTGATGTTGCCGGCGACGCGCTGCGGCCGGTCGGAGAAGTAGACGGTCTGCGGATTGACCTTTACCAGACGGATGGTCTGCGTTACCGGGTCGACCTTCAGGTCCTCCGCGCTCTGCACGAACATCAGCTGCGCCTTGCCCGCATCGGCGCTGGGCGGTGACGGGCTGGCGCAGCCGGCGACGATCGCGGCGGCGGCCAGCGCATAGGGGATGAACTTCATCTCGCCTGCTGTGCCGGACAGCTCACTGCACCACGTACACCAGGTTGCTGCCCTGGAATGCGCTGCGGTAGGAGACGCCGCCGCAGTCGTAGTACTCGATGCCGCCGCGCGGCGCGGAGCTGCAGCCGCCCGGCAGCGACTGCACGACGGTGCCGATGGCAGGCGCCCAGGGTGGGCGCGACTGCTGCGCCGCCACCGCGGCCTGCTGCTGCGCCACCGCCTGCTGCTGCTGTGCGGTGGCGGCCTGCTGCTGCGCCAGCGCCGACTGCTCGGCACCGGCCGCCATCGCGGCGCTGGTCGCCCCCACCGCCACCACGCGGCGCGTGGTGCGGCGCGCGACGCCGGCAAAGGACAGCGGCGTGAAGGGCAGGCCGATCAGCGCCTGCGCACTGGGCACCAGGGTCGGGCTGCCCGTGGGCGAGTCGGCGCCCAGGTACAGCGCGGGCACACACAGGGCGGCGACGGCCAGCTTCAGCAAGGGGCGCGGTGTCATGTCGGTGCTCCTCGTTCCTTCAGCGCACAGGCAGGAAGTCGATGCGCTTCGCGCCCGCCGGCGGCGTGGCGGCGAAGGTCTGGTCGTCGAAGCGCGGCTGCAGCTCCCAGCGCGTCATCGTCACCGCGTACTGCGGCGCGTTGAACAGGTCGCGCGTGGTGATCAGCATGCGGCGCGGCAGCGGCTGCGCGCCTTCCTGGATCCACAGCTGCAGGTCGGTGACCGGGCCGCGGAAGGCCAGGTGGTCGCAGCGCACGCCTTCGATCACGGCCTTGCCGACGACCACGCCCGACAGCAGCTCGGTGCTCAGGATCTCGTAGGCGTTCTTGTAGATCAGGTCGCCGGCCGGCGCGACGATGTCGAGCTGCGTGCGCGCGAAGTCGAGCATCGCCTCCAGCGTCGGCGGCGCGGCGACGCTGGCGTAGACCTTGGCGGCAGGGTTGAACATCATCAGGTTGCGCCCGTCGTAGACGAAGGTCTGCTCCAGGTCGCCGTGGCGTTCGGCGCGCAGCTTGTCGGGGCGCTGCACCGACTGGCGCGAGCTCTGGTTGAACTCGATCTTCTGGCCGGTGAACATCACCGCCTCGAGCGACATGCGCGTGTCGACCGTGAAGCGCTGCTGGCTGGCCAGGAAGTCGGTCGAGGTCTTCAGGATCTTCAGTGCGGCCGGGTCGATGGCGGCGCTCTGCGTCTGGGCCTGCGCCTGGGGCAGGGCGGCTGCGGCCAGCAGCAGCGTCGCCGCGAACAGCGCGCGCTGGATCGAGGCGATGGCCGTGCGCAGCGAAAACACATCGGACATGGCGGAGCCTCCCGGATCGGTGGCCAGCGCAGCGGGGCTGCCTCGGCCGACGCTGGGCAGTATTCGCGCCTCGCCGGCCGTCGGCTACTGGACCATGGTCCAGTAGGCGCGCGCAGAAGCGCTGACTACGCTGCCGCGACCATGGGCCACCAGCCGCCGCTGATCGCGGTCGTCGACGACGATGCGGATGTGCGCCACGCGCTGCAGCGGCTGGCGCTGGCCGCCGGCCTGGCGGCGCAGGTTTATGCATCGGGGGAGGCGTTCCTGCAATCGCTGGACGACCACGAGCCGGACTGCGTGGTGCTCGACCTGCACATGCCCGGGCTGGACGGGTTCGCGGTGCAGGCCGCGCTGCGCCGGCGTGGCTCGACGCTGCCGGTGCTGGTCATCACCGGCGACGACCGGCCCGCGACGCGCCGGCGGGCCATGGCGCTGGGCGCGCGCGGCTATCTGCGCAAGCCGGTGGATGGCGAGCAACTGCTGGCGGCGATCGGCGCGGTGCTGCGGGCCGGCGCGCCTTGAAGGAACGAAGGCCGCCGGCCGATGAGGACATCACACATGCCCCCCTCCGCTTCGCTCGCCCTGAAGCTCGCCGCCGCGGGCGAGGCGGGCACCGGCCTGGCCTTGCTGCTGGCGCCGACCTGGGTCATCGCTTTGCTGCTGGGCGGCGAGGCTTCCGCCGTCGCCGTGATGGTTGCGCGCGTGCTCGGCATCGCGCTGCTGGCGCTGGCGTGGGCCTGCTGGCCCGGCCCGCCGCGGCAGGGCATGCTGGTCTACGGCGTGGCCGTGGCCGCGTACCTGGGCTGGCTCGGCTGGACCGGTGCGGCCAGCGGCTGGCTGCTGTGGCCGGCGGTGCTGCTGCACGGGGTGCTGGCGCTGGCGCTGATCGGCGAGCGGCGACGACACGGGCCCTGACATCGCCAGGCCCTACGGGCTTCAGAAGCGGTAGGACAGGCTGACGCGGAAGCTGCGCGGTTCGCCCGGGTGCAGGTGCCGATCGTCGACCCCTTGCGGCGGCTCGCCCGGCAGGCGCGAGGTGTAGTAGTAGCTGATGTCGTTGGTCTGGGCGTTGAACAGGTTGAACACGTCCAGCCGCAGCTGCAGCCCGCGCGCCAGTGCGTAGCCCAGCTGCGCATCGACCACGGTCTGCGCCTCGGAGCGCACGCGGTTGTCCTCGGTCAACGGGTACGAGCCGATGTAGCGCAGGAACATGGCGCCCGACCACGGCCCGTAGCGCGGCACCGACACGCCGGCGGCCACCACCCAGTCCGGCGCGCCGGGCACGTAGTTGCCTTCGGGTGCTTCCTCGGTGAAGCGCGCGTGGTTCCAGGCCACGTCCAGGTCGACCAGCATCCACGGCAGCGCGCGCCAGCGGTTCGACCATTCGCCGCCATAGCGGCGTGACGGCCGGCCGGCCTCGGTGCTGCCGGCATCGCCGACGAAGACGAGTTCGCTGTCCAGCGCCAGCACCCACAGCGACAACGAAGACTGCAGGTTGGCGATCGCCTCGGTGCGCAGGCCCAGCTCGGCGCCCTTGCTGCGCACCAGCGGCGTGGCCGCGTCCACCGGCGCGCCGCTGGCCGGGTCGACCTTGATCGTCACGCCGCGCGCGTCGTTGCTGTGGAAGCCGTAGCCGGCGTTGACGAAGTATTCGGTCTGCGCCCACGGGCCGAACACCAGCGACAGCTTGGGCGACCAGATGCCGGCCGAGACATCGCCCGAGTTCTGCGGCGTGCTCAGGCTGGTGACGTCGAAGCGGTAGCGGTCGTAGCGCAGGCCGGCGATGCTGCGCATCCAGTCGGTCCAGCGCGTGTCGTTGGACGCGAAGAGGCCGGCGCTGCTCTCGACCACATCGTCCAGCCGAGTCGTCGACAGCCGTTGGCGCTGGCGATTGGCATACAGGCCCACCGGCTTGATGCGGTCCTGGCGCAGCTCGTAGCCCAGCGTGTTCAGCGACGGCCGCTCGAACAGCGTCGCGCGCCGCGTCCATTCGCCGGTCCAGCCGTAGACGTTGCGCGCGTCGGCCTGCTCGAACTGGTCGCCGTTGACCGGGTCGTTGAGGAAGAACGTGAAGTTCGAGTACAGGTTCAGCCGGTACTTGAACCAGTAGGCGGTGGTCTGGAAATCGCCGCCGGCCAGCCGCGCGGCGTAGTCGGCCGAGAGGCTGTAGCGGCTGGAGACGCCGCCGTCGCTGGCGTCGAGCGTGCCGAAGCGGCCGACCAGGCCGGCGTCGATCGCGCGCAGCGGAATCTGGTCGGTGGCGTTCCAGCGGCCGCTGTAGCCCATCGCCGTCAACGCGAAATGGCCGTCGCCCAGCGCTTGCGCATAGCGCAGCAGCCCGTTCCATTTGACGAAGTCGGCGGGCACCTCCCAGGGCCCGTCGCTGTGCTGGTATTCCAGCGCGTAGGTCAGTGCGCCGGCGCCGAGTTCGGGCGAGCCCGCCAGCAGCGCGCGCTGGTAGCCGAAGTCGCCGAGCGTGGCCAGCGCGATGCGCTGCGGCAGCGCGTCGCGGTAGTGCATCTTCGCGCCGCCGGCGGAAGCGAAGTCGCCGATCTGCGCGTAGTACGGCCCCTTCCAGTAGTCGACGCGCGAAATCAGCTCGGGGATGATGAAGTTCAGGTCGGTGTAGCCCTGGCCGTGCGCATGCGTGCGCAGGTTCACCGGCATGCCGGCCACCCAGGTGGCGAAGTCGGTGCCGTGGTCGAGGTTGAAGCCGCGCAGGAAGTACTGGTTGGCCTTGCCGGCGCCGCTGTGCTGCGTCACCGCCATGCCGGGGATCAGCTCGAGCAGCGTGCCGGGGCGCAGCAGCGGCCGGCTGTCGATCAGCTGCGGCGTGATGGTGCCGGCGCTGGCGGCGTCGCTGCTGCCCAGGCTGTTGATGTAGTGGCCGGTGACCTCGACACGCTGCGCATCCGCTTCGGACTGGGCCCCGCAGGGAGCGGCGCCGAGCAGCAGCAGGCCGGCGCCGGCGAAGGCCTGGCGCGAGCATGACATCGACCGAGCTGGCATCGAAAGCTCCGGGCTGAAGTTATGAGCTTTCGCGAATATTGCATACCGCGCGCGTGCGCGATGCGCAACGGCCATCTGCTACGCTGGCTGCATCGGCATCACCGGGCGCACCCGATGCAACGCTTCACCATCTCTGTGGACGACAAGCTGGCCCGGGACTTCGACGCGTGGATCGCGCAGCGCGCCTATGCCAACCGCTCGGAAGCGATGCGCGACCTGCTGCGTGCCGAGCTGGAGCGCACGGCGCAGCGTGCCGGCGAGGCGGCCGAGTGCGTGGCCAGCCTGTCCTATGTGGTGCGGCGCGCCGAACTCGACGTGACGCAGCGGCTCAGCTCGCTGCAGCACGCGCACCACGATCTGGTGGTCAGCAGCGCGATGGTGCCGCTGGACCATGAGTACCGGCTGGAGACGCTGACGCTGCGCGGCGCGACCGCGGTGGTGCGGCAGTTCGCCGACCTGCTGTGCGCGCAGCGCGGCGTGCGCCACGGCCAGCTGAACCTGATCAGCATGGAACTGCACCAGTCGCACCGCCATCGGCCGCCGGCCACCGGGGCGGCGAAGAAGGGGGCGCCGCCTGGCGCGGCGCACCTGCACCTGCGGCCGGCCTATTGAGCAGGATGCGGCCGGGCCGTCGCCGCTTGGCGCACAGGCTCAGCCCCGCAGCGGGCGACTGCGCATGGCCGCGGGCGGCTGCGCCCGCGGCAGACCTCAGGCCGGCGGAATGCGCAGCATCTGCCCCGGATAGATCTTGTCCGGGTGCGTCAGCATCGGCTTGTTGGCCTCGAAGATCAGCGGGTACTTGTTGGCGTCGCCGTAGAACTTCTTGGCGATCTTCGACAGGTTGTCGCCGCTGACCACGGTGTGCCACTGCGCCTCGGGCGCGGCCTCCTTGACCGTCAGCAGGTCGTTGACCTGTTGCACGCCGCTGACGTTGCCGCAGCACAGCAGCACCTTTTCCTTGGTGGCCTGGTCGGGCGCCACGCCGGCCACCGTGACCGCGCCGCTGGCGCCGTCGAAGGCGATGTCCAGCGCCTCGACCTGCAGCGTCTGCGTGCCCACGTAGTCGGCGATGGCCTTGGCGGCGGTGGCGTTCAACGCGGCGATGGTCTCCGGCGACGGCGCCTTGGCCGCGGCTTCCTGCGCCGCCTTGGCCTCGCCCTTGCCGAACAGCTTTTCGCCGGCCTCCTTGATGAAGCTCATCAGTCCCATCGGTTCCTCCTCAGACAGATTGCAGAAGCCCGCGCTTCTCGATGAAGGCTATCACCTCGTCCAGCCCGGCGCGGGTGCGCAGGTTGGTCATTACGAAGGGTCTGGTGCCACGCATGCGCCGCGTATCCGCTTCCATCACGCCCAGGTCGGCGCCGACGTAGGGGGCGAGGTCGGTCTTGTTGATGACGAACAGGTCACTCTTGGTGATGCCGGGCCCGCCCTTGCGCGGGATCTTCTCGCCGGCGGCGACGTCGATGACGTAGATCGTCAGGTCGCTGAGCTCGGGGCTGAAGGTCGCCGCCAGGTTGTCGCCGCCGGATTCGATGAACACGATGTCGGCATCGGGGAACTTCTCGAGCATGCGGTCCACCGCCTCGAGGTTGATCGACGCGTCCTCGCGGATCGCGGTGTGCGGGCAGCCGCCGGTCTCCACGCCCATGATGCGCTCGGGCGCCAGCGCGCCGGCCACGGTGAGCAGCCGCTGGTCTTCCTTGGTGTAGATGTCGTTGGTGATGACCACCAGGTCGTAGCGCTCGCGCATCGTCTTGCACAGCATCTCGACCAGCGTCGTCTTGCCGGAGCCGACCGGGCCACCGACGCCGAGGCGCAGCGGCGGCAGCTTCTTGTTGCGGCCGGGGATCTGGTGCAGTGCGGGCATGCGGCCGATCATACGGGGTGCCCAGGAGGCGATCACGAGCGGAACAGCCGCGAGTACTGCGTCTCGTGCCGGGCGCTCAGGATCGCCAGCCCCGGCGTGTGCGCCTGCCAGCGCTCCTGCGGCAGCGCGGCGGCACGGTCGACGGCCGGCGGCAGCGCCTCGATCAGCCGCGCCAGCATGCGCTGGCCGGCGCTTTGGCCCAGCGGCACGCAGCGCATCGCCGCCTGCACCATGTTCTCGGCCCAGCCGAAGCCGAAGGCGAGCAGCACATCGTGCAGCGCTGCGCCGCAGCGCTCGGCGGCCAGCGCGAAAGCCACCGGCCAGGTGGGCGCCGGCGGCAGCGCGGCCAGCCGTGCGACACGTTCGTCGGCGGGAACGCGGTTTTTCAGCCACTCGGTCAGCGAGCGGCCCATCTGCTGCGTCTGCTGCCGCAGCTCGGCGCTCTCCCGCGTGCAGGCCACCCAGTCGTTCAGTTCGCGCAGGCGCGGCAGGTCGCCGTCACACCACGCCGGCAGCGCCTGCGCCAGCACGGCCAGGTCGGAGCGCGCCAGGCTCAGGTGCAACTGGTCGAGCAGCCACTCGCCGGCCTGCGCCTCGTCGCGCACCAAGCCGGCCTCGACCGCGGCTTCCAGAGTCTCGGAATAGCTGAACCCGCCTACCGGCAGCGCCGGCGACGCCAGCTGCATCAGTTCGAGCAACGCCGTCGGCGAGGCGGCCGGCTGGGCGTGGGCCATCAATGCGCGTGCCCGTGGTCATGCCCATCGGCATGGTCATGTGCGTGGTCGTGGTCGTGGCCGTGGCCGTGGCCGTGGGAATGCCCGTGCCCGTGGGTATGCCCTTGCGCCGCGCTCGCATAGGCGCCGGCCTCGGGCTCGAAGGCAGCCTGTTCCTCGCTGACGATCAGGTGCATCTGGCGCAGCATGTCGGCCAGCACATGGTCGGGTTCGAGTTGCAGGCGGTCGCGCTGCAACTCGAGCTGCACATGGCGGTTGCCCAGGTGGTAGGCGGCGCGCAGCAGGTCGAACGGCGAGCCATGCGCACTGCAGTGGCGCACCACCAGCACCGGCTGCGGCTTGGCGACCACGCGCAGCAGCGAGCCGTCCTCGGCCACCAGCACGTCACCGCCACGCAGCACCTGGCCGCGCGGCAGGAACACGCCTAGCGTGCGACCGGCCGAGTCGGTGGCGTCGAAGCGGCTGCGGCAGCGCTGGTCCCAGTCGAGCTCGACGCTGGCGGCGCGCTTCAGCAAGGCCGGCGCCAGCCCTCGGCCCTGGGGCAGCAGTTTGTTCACGGTCAGCATGGTGGTCTTGATGATCCAGGGCGATGCGGGTTAGTATAACGTTCGTTATAACAACGCTCGGAGGCTGCCATGACCGCACTCAAACTGACGCAGATCGGCAACTCGGTCGGCGTGATCCTGCCCAAGGACGTGCTGGCGCGGCTGAAGCTGGAGAAGGGCGATACGGTGTTCGTCACTGACGCGGCCAACGGGGTGATGCTGACGCCGTACGACCCGACGCTCGAGCAGCAACTGCAGATCGGCCGCGAGTTCATGCGCGAGTACCGCGACACCTTCCACCAGCTGGCCAAGTAGATCGTGGCGTGGCGTTGGATCGACCGACGGGCGCTCGAACTGCTGCACGAGCAAAGCCTGTCCGAGCACGGCGGCGCCGCAGGGTTGCGTGACGAGGGGCTGCTGGAGTCGGCGCTGGCGCGCCCTTTGAACCTTGCGCACTACGGTTCGCCCGACGTCGCCGACCTGGCTGCGTCGTATGGCGTCGGCCTGGCGAAGAACCATCCGTTCGTCGACGGCAACAAGCGCGCGGCTTTCCTGGCGGTCGGTCTGTTCCTCGGCCTGAACGGGCGGCGACTCGTCGCGACGCAGGCAGAAGCCACGCTGACGATGCTCGCCGTCGCCGCGGGGCAGATCGACGAATCCAGCTTCGCGCGCTGGCTGCGCGAGCACAGCGCCGCGCGCTGACGCAAACAGCCCAGACCGCGCGCGCACCGTTTGGGTGTGCCGGTCCAGCGCCGGTCCCTTTCGCACCAGGATGCGCTGCCGGCGCCCGATTGCGGTGCGGCACCGCCCCGCGCCGATGCGCGGCGCCCCACGCGTGCAGCCTCCAGCGCCTTGGCACGGCCCTTGCGAAGCCGTCTGCGTCTCAACTCAACCCAGCCCGCGACGCGGGCGACTTCTGGAGCACAAGCCATGCAACGTCGTTTCGCCCTCAAGCTGACCACCGCGGCGCTGGCCGCCGGCGGTCTGCTGTCCTTCTCGGCCCAGGCGGCCGACACCATCAAGGTCGGCGTGCTGCACTCGCTGTCGGGCACGATGGCCATCTCCGAGAGCGTGCTCAAGGACACGGTGCTGATGTCGATCGCCGAGATCAACGCCAAGGGCGGCCTGCTCGGCAAGAAGCTGGAAGCGGTGGTCGTCGACCCGGCTTCGAACTGGCCGCTGTTCGCCGAGAAGGCGCGCCAGCTGATCACGCAGGACAAGGTGGCGGTGGTCTTCGGCTGCTGGACCAGCGTGTCGCGCAAGTCGGTGCTGCCGGTGTTCGAGGAGCTGAACAGCCTGCTCTTCTACCCGGTGCAGTACGAAGGCGAAGAGCTGTCGAAGAACGTCTTCTACACCGGCGCCGCGCCGAACCAGCAGGCCATCCCCGCGGTCGAGTACCTGATGAGCAAGGAAGGCGGCGGTGCCAAGCGCTGGGTGCTGCTGGGCACCGACTACGTCTATCCGCGCACCACCAACAAGATCCTGCGCGCCTTCCTGAAGAGCAAGGGCGTCGACGACAAGGACATCGTCGAGACCTACACCCCCTTCGGCCACAGCGACTACCAGACCATCGTCGCCGACATCAAGAAGTTCTCGGCCGGCGGCAAGACCGCGGTGGTCTCGACCATCAACGGCGACTCCAACGTGCCCTTCTACAAGGAGCTGGGCAACGCCGGCCTGAAGGCCAAGGACGTGCCGGTGGTGGCCTTCTCGGTGGGCGAGGAAGAACTGCGCGGCGTCGACACCAAGCCGCTGGTCGGCCACCTGGCGGCATGGAACTACTTCATGTCGATCAAGTCGCCGGCCAACACCGAGTTCATCAAGAAGTGGAGCGACTACGCCAAGGCCAACAACGTGCCGGGCCACAAGGACAAGCCGCTGACCAACGACCCGATGGAGGCCACCTACATCGGCTTCAACATGTGGGCTCAAGCCGTGAAGAAGGCCGGCAGCACCGACACCGACAAGGTGATCGCGGCGATGGGCGGCCAGACCTTCCCGGCGCCCAGCGGCATCACCTCGAAGATGGACGAGAAGAACCACCACCTGTGGAAGTCGGTGTTCATCGGCGAGATCCGCGCCGACGGCCAGTTCAACGTGGTGTGGAAGACGCCGGGCCCGGTGCGCGCCCAGCCGTGGAGCAGCTTCATCCCCGAGAACAAGGGCAAGAAGGACGAGCCCGAAGTGATCGCGGCGAAGAAGTAGGCCGCCGACCCGCCAACGCACCGACGAGGACATGCTGATGCGTTGGCTGCTTCTACTTTGGGCTGCGCTGGTGCTGGGCGCACCGGCGCAGGCCTTGACGGTGGCGCAGGCGCGTGCGCTGGCCACCGGCGACACCGCGTCGCGCATCGCGGCGCTGAACGAGCTGGTCGTCGGCGTGCCCGACGAGAAGACCGCCGCGCTGATCCAGGCGCTGGCCGATGACGCGGTGAAGTTCACCGACTCGGCCGTCTTCATCGTCAGGGACGGCAAGGGCTTCGACCCGGTCAGCGGCAGCGAAGTGCAGCTGCCCGACGCGGCCGAGGACGTGATCAACAACAACCAGATGCGCGCCGAGCTCGATGCGGCGCTGGCGCTGGCCCGGCTGCAGTCACCCGATGCGAAGGCCCGGCTGGAGGCGGTGAAGACGCTGGACTCCGAGCCGGACGAGGCCAGGCTGCCGCTGATCGAGAAGGCCTTCGCGGCCGAGCCCGACACCGCCGTCAAGGACGCGCTGGGCAACCTGCGCTTCGCGTTGCTGCTGGGCAGCCCGGATCGTGCCAAGCGCCTCGATGCGGCCGAGGCGCTGGGCAGCGTCAGCACGCCGGCGACCAAGTTGCTGCTGAACGAACGGCTGCAGGCCGAGAGCGACGCCGAGGTCAAGGCGGCACTGCGCGTGGCGCTGGCGCAGATCGACTCGCGGCTGGCCTGGGGCGAACGGCTGGGCATGGTCTTCACCGGCATCAGCCTCGGTTCGATCCTGCTGCTGGCGGCGCTGGGCCTGGCCATCACCTACGGGCTGATGGGCGTCATCAACATGGCGCACGGCGAACTGATCATGGTCGGCGCCTACGCCACCTACGTGGTGCAGAACCTGTTCCGCAGCTGGTTCCCCGGCGGCTTCGAGCTGTACGTGATCGCGGCGATCCCGGTGTCGTTCCTCGCCGCGGCGGCGGTCGGCGCGCTGCTCGAGCGCGGCGTCATCCGCTGGCTCTACGGCCGGCCGCTGGAGACGCTGCTCGCCACCTGGGGCATCAGCCTGATCCTGATGCAGGCGGTGCGCAACCTGTTCGGCGCGCAGAACGTGCCGGTGGAAAACCCCGCCTGGCTGTCCGGCGGCTGGCAGGTGATGAGCAACCTGACGCTGCCCTACAACCGCATCGCCATCATCGTCTTCGCGGGCCTGGTGCTGGCCGGTGTGGCGCTGCTGATCGCGCGCACCCGGCTCGGCCTGTTCGTGCGCGGCGTGACGCAGAACCGCCGCATGGCCGCCTGCACCGGCGTGAACACCGCGCGCATCGACACCTACGCCTTCGCGCTGGGCTCCGGCATCGCCGGGCTGGCCGGCTGCGCGCTGTCGCAGGTCGGCAATGTCGGCCCCGACCTCGGCCAGAACTACATCGTCGATTCGTTCATGGTGGTGGTGCTGGGCGGTGTCGGCCAGCTCGCCGGCACGGTCTACGCGGCGCTCGGCCTGGGCGTGCTGAACAAGCTGCTCGAAGGCTGGCAGGGTGCGGTGCTGGCCAAGATCATGGTGCTGGTGTTCATCGTCGTCTTCATCCAGAAGCGGCCGCAGGGCATCTTCGCGATGAAAGGCCGGAGCGCCGAGGCATGAGCAGGACGTGCGACCGTGCCTGCGCACGGGCGAACGCCTGCGAATGGGCGTCGCGTCTCGCGACGCGCGTGCTGCAAGCATGAGTGCCGTCTTGCCTGCCTTGCCGGCGATGACCGTGGCGCCGCGCGGCTTCCTCAGTGCCCGCAGCTGGAGCGCGGTGTTCGCGGCGCTGGTCGTGGTCGCCGTGCTGGTGCCGGTGCTGAACCTGGTGCTACCGGCCGGCCACGTGTTGCACATGTCCGACTACCTGGTGCAGCTGGTTGCCAAGATCATGTGCTACGCCATCTGCGCGCTGGCCATGGACCTGATCTGGGGCTACACCGGCATCCTGAGCCTGGGCCACGGCCTGTTCTTCGCGCTCGGCGGCTACATGATGGGCATGTACCTGATGCGCCAGATCGGCAGCGACGGCCAGTACCGCATGCCGATGCCGGACTTCATGGTGTTCCTGAACTGGAAGGAGTTCCCCTGGCACTGGGCGCTGTCCGATTCCTTCGTCGCGCAGATGCTGCTGGTGATCCTGGTGCCGGGGCTGCTGGCCTTCGTCTTCGGCTGGTTCGCCTTCCGCTCGCGCATCAAGGGCGTGTACTTCTCGATCATCACGCAGGCGCTGACCTACGCGGCGATGCTGCTGTTCTTCCGCAACGAGACCGGCTTCGGCGGCAACAACGGCTTCACCGACTTCAAGCGCATTCTCGGCATGCCGATCGCCACGCCGGGCATGCGCATGACCTTGTTCGTCATCACCGGCATCACGCTGATCGGCTGCTTCGTGTTCGCGCGCTGGCTGGTGCACACCAAGTACGGCCGCGTGCTGCAGGCCATCCGCGACGCCGAGAGCCGTGTCATGTTCACCGGCTACGACCCGGTGGCCTACAAGCTGAGCATCTGGACGCTGTCGGCGGTGATGTGCGGCATCGCCGGCGCGCTGTACGTGCCGCAGGTGGGCATCATCAACCCCAGCGAGATGAGCCCGGCGGCGGGCATCGAGATCGCCATCTGGGCGGCGGTGGGCGGGCGCGGCACGCTGATCGGGCCGATCGTCGGCGCCTTCTTCGTCAACGGCGCGAAGAGCTGGTTCACGCAGGCCTTCCCCGAGGTCTGGCTGTACTTCCTGGGTGCCCTCTTCATCGCGGTGACGCTGTTCCTGCCGCAAGGCATCGTCGGCCTGGTGCGCAAGCTCAGGCGCAAGGGCGCAGACGCATGACGCCAGACCTGATGGAAGCCGGCTCGCGCGCGCGCGAGGCGATGCGCGAGCGCGAGAAGCAGCAGGCGCTGTCCGGCAAGGGCGTCGCGGCGCGCGCGCGCCTGCTGCAGCTCGGCGAGCCCGATTTCACGCAGGGCGTCGCGCTGTACCTGGACGACATCAGCGTCAGCTTCGACGGCTTCAAGGCGCTGAACGCGCTGAACATGACGATCAACGTCGGCGAGCTGCGCTGCATCATCGGCCCGAACGGCGCCGGCAAGACGACGATGATGGACGTCATCACCGGCAAGACGCGGCCCGACGCCGGCCGCGCCTTCTTCGGCAGCACCATCGACCTGCTGCGCCTGCGCGAGAACGACATCGTGCGCGCCGGCATCGGCCGCAAGTTCCAGAAGCCGACCGTCTTCGAGCACCTGAGCGTATTCGAGAACCTGGAACTCGCGCTGAAGGCCGACCGCCGCGTGCGCGCGTCGGCGCTGTTCCGCCTGAACGGCGCGCAGGCCGACCGCATCGGCGAGGTGCTGACGCTGATCCACCTGAAGCACAGCGCGCAGCGCACCGCCGGGCTGCTCAGCCACGGCCAGAAGCAGTGGCTGGAGATCGGCATCCTGCTGATGCAGGACCCGAAGCTGCTGCTGCTGGACGAGCCGGTGGCCGGCATGACCGACGAGGAGACCGAGCGCACGGCCGAGCTGTTCCTGACGCTGCAGGGCAGCCATTCGCTGGTGGTGGTCGAGCACGACATGAAGTTCATCGGCGAGCTGACCGAAGGCCGGCCGGACAGGAGGGTCACCGTGCTGCACGAGGGCAGCGTGCTGGCCGAAGGCACGCTGGCCGACGTGCAGGCGAACGAAAAAGTGGTCGAGGTCTACCTGGGACGCTGAGATGCTGAAGGTCGAAGGCGTCAACCAGTACTACGGCGGCTCGCACATCCTGCGCAGCGTCTCGTTCGAGGCGAAGCAGGGCGAGGTGACGGTGATCCTGGGCCGCAACGGCGTGGGCAAGACCACGCTGCTGAAGAGCCTGATGGGCGTGGTGCCGATCCGCACCGGCACGCTGGCGCTGGACGGCACGCCGCTGGACAAGCTGACGTCGTATGAGCGCGTGCGGCGCGGCATGGGCTACGTGCCGCAGGGCCGCGAGATCTTCAGCCGCCTGACGGTGGAAGAGAACCTGCGCATGGGCCTGGCCTACCGACCCGGCGGCACGCCGATTCCGGCCGAGCTGTTCGAGCTGTTCCCGGTGCTCAAGCAGATGATCCAGCGCCGCGGCGGCGACCTGTCGGGCGGCCAGCAGCAGCAGCTGGCGATCGCGCGCGCACTGGCGCCGGGGCCGAAGCTGCTGATCCTGGACGAGCCCACCGAGGGCATCCAGCCGAGCATCATCAAGGACATCGGCCGCGTCATCCGCCGGCTGGCTCGCCAAGGCATGCAAGGCGGCGAGCCGATGGCCGTCGTGCTGGTCGAGCAGTACTACGACTTCGCCGAGGAACTGGCCGACCAGTACCTGGTGATGGAGC
>DAORHX010000027.1:0-17467 GCA_035438245.1 Rubrivivax sp. | reverse complement strand
TTTTTTTTTTCAAGCAGAAGAAGGGAAAAGGGGATGGGCAGGGGCTGGGATTCAAACCTGGGCGCTTCCGGCGACTCGCCCAGCAGCGTGAAGTGCTCGACCACCGGCGGCGCGGCGAAAAACGGGCCGACGATCGCGCGCCACTCGGCGAACAGCGGGCCGCCGCGGAACGCCACCGTGTGGTCCTCCAGCGTGGCCCAGCCGATCATCAGCAGGTAGCGCTCGGGGCTTTCGATGCCCTTGCGCACCTGCCAGCTCTGGAAGCCCTGGGCGCGGCTGATGACGGTGCGCAGGCCGCGTTCGATGGCCTCGTCGAACTCGGCCTGGCGGCCCGGCTGGATGCGGATGTCGGCGACTTCGAGAATCATCGGGGCTCTCCTGGGTGGTGAAGGCCGGGCGGTCATTCCCAGCCGAAATGCGCACGCACCGCACGCGCGGTCTGGTTGATCGGCGCGACCGGCGCCTGCGGGAACTGCAGCAGGTTCGGCGAGCGTACGCCGCCGCCGTTCTGCCCGAGCACGGCGATCGCACGCAGCCGCCAGCCGGCCGCCTTGAATGCCGCCAGGTAGCTCTGCGCATCGGGATAGCGCTCGGCATGGTCGGGGTTGGCCACGGGGGACAGGCAGCACAACACCGCGCCGCAGCGCATGCGCGCCGCTTCGGCGATGAAGTCGTCCGGCGTGCAGCGCGCGTCCTGCAGGGTGCCGGCGCGGGCATACAGCTTCAACGGCGGCCTGCCGCCCAGCGGCAGGATGTCGCGCACGCTGCGGTTGAAGCAGCCGCTCAGGCTGCGCACCAGCGAGGCCTTGCGCGTGTTCGGGTTGCCGATGACGATGTAGCTGTCCATGCTGCGGTCGCTGCCGCCGGCCTTCGGCGGCGAATCTCCATGGTCGGTTCAGGGCCGTAGCGTAGCAAGCTTGCCGCTGGGCTAAGGTGCAGCCGATGAGTGCGCTGATCGGCCCGCTGCGCCGTGGCCTGCTGGCTGCCGCGGTGCTGCTGTCGTGGCTCGGCGGTGCGCGCGCGGCGGGGCCGGGCGCCATCGTCGGCCGCTGGCTCACCGACGACGGCGCATCGCAGGTCGAAGTCGCCGCCGCGAAGGCGGCCGACGGCAGCACGGTCTACGACGGCAAGGTGGTGTGGATGAAGGAGCCGCTGCGCGACGGCCAGCCGCTGCGCGATGCGAACAACGCCGACGCCGCGCAGCGCGGCCGGCCGATCATGGGCCTGGCGGTGTTGTCGGGCTTCAAGGCCGCGGGCAGCGGCTGGATTGGCGGCAGCGTCTATTCGCCGCGCGGCGGCAAGGCCTACCCGGCCGAGCTGTCGATCACGCCCGACGGCCGCCTCGAATTGAAGGTCAAGGCCGGGCTGCTGAGCAAGACCGACTACTGGACACGTTGAAGGGGCAGCGCGATGAAATGGCCGTCGTGGATCGTCGGTGGCGCGTGGCTGGCGGCGAGCGGCCTGGCGGCCGCGCAGTGGGTCTTCCTGGCGCGGCACGCCATCGGCCGCATCGAGCAGATGCAGCAGTCGTCGGCGCCGGCGGGCGACGGCAGCGGCGCGTCCTACGACGTGGCCACGGTGATCGTCGAGGTGCCGGCGCAGAAGGTGTTCGACGCGGTGAAGAGCCGGCTGGCGAAGAATGGCCAGCTGCGCGTCACCCAGACTGACGAGGCGCGGCGCGCGGTGCAGTTCACCGACGGGCGGCAGATCGGCGGCATCCAGGTCAACGTGCTGGGCGACAACCTGGCGCAGCTGATGGTGTCCACCGCCCACCCGGGCGTGCCGGCGTCGGCCACCTCGACCCTGGTCGAGCGCATCCTCGAGGTCTGCCGCGAACTCGGCGCCACCTGCCAGCGTGCCGGGTCCTGATGCCGCTCAGAACAACGGCGGCGGCAACGCGCTCGCCGGCGGCGGCGGCGGCGTGCTGCCGGTCAACTCGTCGGCGCGCGCCACCCAGCCGCCGCCCATCGCCTTGTAAATGTTCACGGCCGAGCCGAACACCTGCGCGCGGATCGTCGCCAGGTTCAGCTCGGCCGGGAACAGCGCCTGCTCGGCCTGCAGCACCGTGCTGTAGCTGGTGTAGCCGCCGTCGTACTGCAGCCGCGCCAGCTCGCTGTATTGCTGCAGCGCGGCCACCAGCTTGATCTGCGCATCCAGCTGCTGCTGCAGCTTCTGGTTGGCGATGAGCGCGTTGTCGACGTCGGCGAAGGCATTGCGGATCGACAGCTGGTAGTTCAGCAGCGCGGCCTGCTGGCCGGCCTCGGCTTGCATCACCTGGCCGCTGACCGCGCCGAAAGTGAAGATCGGCCCGGCCAGCGTGCCGGCGTAGCTCCATACCTTGGCCGGGCCGCTGAACAGCTTGGACAGGTCGGCGCTGGCGTTGCCGTAGGCGCCGGTGAGCGAGATGGTCGGGAAGTACAGCGCCTTGGCGGCGCCGATCTGCGCGTTGGCGGCGATCAGCTGCTGTTCGGCCTGGGCCAGGTCGGGCCGGCGTTCGAGCAGCTGCGAAGGCACGCCCGCCGGCACCAGCGGCAGCTGCAGTTCGTAGACCGACTTGCCGCGCACGATCGGCCCCGGGTCGCGGCCGATCAGAACCGCCAGCGAGCTTTGCGTCTGCGCGATCTGCGATTCGATCAGCGGGATCTGCGCCGCTGCGCTCTCGTACTGCGACTGCGCCTGCGCCACGTTCATCTGCGACACCTGGCCGTACTGGAACTGCAAGGTGAACAGCTCCACCGATTCCTGGTAGGTGCCCAGCGTCTTCTTCGCCACGTCGAGCTGCGCGTCCAGCCCGCGCAGCTGCAGGTAGCTGCCCGCCACCTGCGCCACCAGGCTCAGGATCACGCCGCGCCGCGCCTCGTCGCTGGCCAGCACGTTGGCATAGGCCGCTTCCGACTGGCGGCGGATGCGGCCCCACAGGTCGAGTTCCCAGCTGGCCTGCAGCGCGGCCTGGTAGGCCGAGGCCGGGTTCGGGTAGTTCGGGATCATCGACGCGAAGGCCGGCTCGCGCGTGCGTTCGCGCTGTGCGCCGGCGCCGACGCCGACGGCGGGAAAGAGCTGCGAGCGCGTCTGCGTCAACAGCGCCGCCGCCTGCTCGACATTGGCCGCGGCGATCTGGATGTTGGTGTTGTGGCGCAGCGTCTCGTCGATCAGCTGGTCGAGCACCGGGTCCTGGAACTGCCGCCACCACAAGGTGTCGGCGGTGGCGGCGGCCTGCTGCGGCTCGTACTGGAAGGCGGCCGGCGCGGTCATCTCGGGGCGCTTGTAGTCGGGCCCCAGCGTGCAGCCGGCCAGCAGCGCGCCGATCAGCGCGGCGAGCAACGGCAGCAGGCGGCGTGCGGCCATGCTTCAGGATTCCTTGGGCGCAGCCGCCGCGCCCTCGGGCTTCGCCTTCGCCGCCTTGCGCTCGCCCAGGCGGTCGAAGATGTAGAAGAACAGCGGCACGTACAGCATGGCCAGCGTGGTCTCGCCGATCATGCCGCCGATGATGCCGGTGCCGATCGAATGCCGTGCGTTGGCGCCGGCACCCACCGCGATCGCCAGCGGCAGCACGCCGACGGCGAAGGCCAGCGAGGTCATGATGATCGGCCGCAGCCGCTGCTCGCCGGCCAGCCGCGTGGCCTCCATGATGCTGTGGCCTTGGCTGCGGAAGTCCACCGCCGCGCTGACGCGCAGCACCGCGTTCTTCGCCCCCAGCCCGATCAGCACCAGCAGGCCGATCTGGAAGTAGACGTCGTTCTCGAGCCCGCGCAGGGTGTTGGCAAGCAGCGCACCGAGCACGCCGAAGGGGATGGCGGTCATCACCGCGCCGGGCAGGGTCCAGCTTTCGTACTGCGCGGCCAGCACCAGGAAGACGATGATCAGCCCGAACACGAAGGCCAGCGCCGAGGTGCCGCCCGACTGCTTCTCCTCGAAGGCCAGCCCCGACCAGGCGAAGCTGTACTGGGCCGGCAGCTCGCGCGCCAGTGCCTCCATCGTGGCGATGGCCTGGCCCGAGCTGTAGCCTGCGGCGGCGTTGCCGATGACCTTGGCCGCCGGGAAGCCGTTGAAGTGCGGCAGCAGGTCCGGCCCCGCAGTCCAGTCGGTGCTGACCAGCGCCGACAGCGGCACCATCTTGCCCTGGTTGGAGCGGGTGTACAGCCGCGTCAGGTCGCCGGGGCTCTGGCGGAATTGCGCATCCGACTGCACGATCACCCACCACACGCGGCTGTACTGGCTGAACTGGCTGGCGGTGAGCGAGCCGAACTGCGCCTGGATCGCGCTGTACACGTCCTGCACCGGCACCTGCAGCAGCATCGCCTTCTCGCGGTCGACGTCGGCGCGCAGCTGCTGGCTGTTGGCGTTGAAGGTGGTGTTGACGCCGGCCAGCTCGGGGCGCTGGCGCGCCTTGGCCAGGAAGGCCTGCACCTGGTTGCCCAGCTCCACCGGCGAGCCGGCGGCGGTGTCCTGGATCCAGAACTCGAAGCCGCCGGTGGTGCCGATGCCGGGGATGGCCGGCGGCGCGATCGGGATCACCACCGCTTCGCGGATGTGCTTGGCTTCGTCGTAGAAGGCGCTGAGGATGGCGCGTGCGTTCTGCTGCCTGGCGGTGGCGATGTCGGCGTAGCGTTGCTTGAAGTCGCTGAAGGTGACGAAGATGGTGGCGGCATTGGTCTTGAAGCCGCCGTCGACCAGGCTGTAGCCGGTGACCACCGAACGCGTGGCCACGCCGGGGATCTTGGCCAGGATCGCGTCGGCGCGCGAGGCCACCTGCTGCGTGCGCTCCAGGCTGGCGGCCTGCGGCATGATGATCGCCACCATCGCGTAGCCCTGGTCCTCCTGCGGCACGAAGCTGCTGGGCAGCGCATGGAACAGGTGCCAGATGGCGTAGAGGAACACGCCCAGCAGCACGAAGGCCACGACCATGCGCTTGATCATGAATTCCACCGCATGGCCGAAGGCGCGCGTGACGCGGTCGACCTGACGGTTGAACCAGGCGAAGAAGCCGCGCGTCGGCGGCGGGGTGTGCTTGAGCAGCAGCGCGCACATCGCCGGCGTCAGCGTCAGCGCGACGATGCCGGAGATGACCACCGAGACGACGATGGTGATGGCGAACTGCTTGTACAGCTGCCCGGTGGTGCCGGGCAGGAAGGCCGCGGGCACGAACACCGCGGCCATCACCAGCACCACCGCCACCAGCGAGCTGCCGATCTCGCCCATCGAGCGGATCGTCGCCTCCTTCGGCGACAGGTGGTGCTGCTGCATGTTGCGCTCGACGTTCTCGCACACCACGATGGCGTCGTCGACCACCATGCCGATGGCCAGGATCAGGCCGAACAGCGTCAGCAGGTTGATCGAGAAGCCCAGCGCCAGCATGCCGCTGAAGGTGGCGACCAGCGAGACGACGATCGCCACCGCGCAGATCAGCGTGGTGCGCAGGCTCTGCAGGAACAGGTAGACCACCAGCACCACCAGCACCAGCGCCTCGATCAGCGTGTGGATCACCTCCTCGATCGACAGGCGCACGAAGTCGTTGGTGTCCAGCGCGATCGTCGCTTCCAGGCCCTCGGGGAAGCGCGCCTTCATCTCGTCCAGCGTCTTGCGCACCGCGTTCGACACCAGCAGCCCGTTGGCGCCGGGCTGCTGGTACACGGCGATGAGGGTCGCCGGCTCGCGGTTCAACTGGCTGTCGACGATGTACTGGCGCAGGCCGATCTCGGCGCGCGCCACGTCGCCCAGGCGCACGATGGCGCTGCCGTCGGCGTTGGCGCGCAGGATGATGCGCTCGAACTGGCGCGGGTCGGCGAACTGGCCCTGCGTGACCACCGGGAAGGTCAGCTGCACGTTGCCGGGGCTCGGGTCCTGGCCGATCTGGCCGGCGCCGAAGAGGGCGTTCTGCTGGTTCACCGCGTTGGCGATGTCGCTGGTGGTGATGCCCAGCGAGGCCATGCGGTCCGGGTTCATCCAGATGCGCATCGCCTGGTCGGGCACGCCCATGATCTGCGCCTGGCCGGCGCCGGGCACGCGCTTGAGCGCATCGAGCACGTAGACGTTGGCGTAGTTGGCGACGTAGTCGGCGCTGTAGCGGCCGGCCTTGGCCGTCACCGCCACCAGCATCATGATCGACGAGCTCTTCTTCTGCACCGACACGCCTTGCTGCTGCACGGCTTCGGGCAATGCGGGGAGCGCCAGGTTGACGCGGTTTTGCACCTGCACCTGGGCGATGTCGGGGTCGGTGTCCAGCGAGAAGAACACGGTCAGCACCAGCTGGCCGTTGGCCGAGCTGGTGCTGCTCATGTAGAGCATGTTGTCCACGCCGTTGATCTGCGCCTCGATCGGCGAGGCCACGCTGTCGGCCAGCGTCTTGCTGTCGGCGCCGGGGTAGGTGGCCTGCACCGTCACCTGCACCGGCGTGATCGCCGGGTACTGCTGCACCGGCAGCTGCGTCATCGCCACCAGCCCGGCCAGGCACAGCAGGATGGCGAGCACCGCCGCGAAGATCGGCCGCTCGATGAAGAAGCGCGAGAACATGCGCGGCGCCGAAGACGTCTACCGCGCCGTGCTGGCGGGGGCCGAGGCCGCAGCCGCCGCCGCGGTGGCCTGGCCGTCGGCCTGCACCACGACCACCTTGGCGCCGGGGGCCAGGCGCTGGCCGCCGTCCACCACCAGCCGGTCGCCGGCTTGCAGGCCTTCGTTGACGAACCAGCTGTCGCCGTGCCAGTCGCCCAGCGCCAGCGGGCGCATCTCGGCCTGGCCCTGGCTGTTCAGCACCCAGGCGAAGTGGCCCTTCGAGCCCTGCTGCACCGCACGCTGCGGCACCAGGATGGCGTTCGGCCGCAGCGCGCCCTTGAGCCGCGCGCGCACGTACTGGTTGGGGCGCAGCACGCCCTTCGGGTTGTCGACCGTGGCGCGGATCAGGAAGGTGCCGGTCTGCGGGTTGTACGAGGGGTCGGCGAAGGTGATCTTGCCGCTGAACGGGAACACGCTGTTGTCCGGCTGCACCAGCTCCACCGTCATCTTCATGTCGGGCGGCAGCTTCAGCCGGCCGTCGCGGATGTCGTTCTGGATGCGCAGGAACTCGTTCTCCGACAGGCTGAAGTTGACCCACATCGGCGACAGCACCGACACCGTGGTCAGCTGGCTGTTCTGCGGGCTCAGGTAGGTGCCGTCGGCCACCGCGGCGTAGCTGCTGACGCCGGCCACCGGCGAGCTGATCACGGTGTAGCTCAGGTCCAGCTGCGCCGAGGTGACCTGCGCCTTCGACTGCTCGACCGCCGCCGCCGCCTGCTCGTACTGCCCGGTGGCGTCGTCCAGGTCCTTCTGCGACAGCGCGTTCTTCGCCGCCAGCGGCTTGACGCGGTTCAGGTTCTGCGTGGCCACGGTCAGCGCCGCCTGGTTGCGCTGCAGCGCCGCCTTGGCGGCGTCGAGCTGCGCCAGGAAGGGCTTCTGGTCCATGCGGAACAGCACCTGCCCGGCCTTGACCACCGCGCCTTCGGTGTAGACGCGCTTGTCGAGCCAGCCCGACACGCGCGCCTGGATGTTCACCGCCTGCGAGCTCTGCGTCTGCGCGACGTATTCGCGCGAGATGTCGATGTCGCGCGGCTGCACGGTGACGATGCTCACCTCCAGCGGCGGCGGCGCCAGCTTGGGCACTTCCTTGCCGCAGGCGGCCAGCAGCGCCAGCGCGGCAACGGTCGTCAGCAACGCGGCGTGTCGTCGGGTGGGGTGCATGACTGCGGCGCCGGGCACGGCGCGATGGCGGATGGGCATTCTGCCGCAGCCTTCAGGCATGGCAAGCCCGCATGGCCTGCAGGCCGCGCTGGTGCGCCTGCGGGTCCGCATCGTGCACGATGGCCGATTGCACGACGAAACCGAGCAGCAGCGACAGCAGCGTCTGCGCCACGTCCGCAGGTTCGGCCGCGGCGTCCACCTCGCCTTCGGCCTGCCAACGCCGCACGCGGTCGGCCAGGCGGTCGCGGAACGCCGCATAGAAGTCGCGCATCAGCCCGCGCAGGCGCTCGTTGCGCTGCGCCTCGCTCCAGCCGTGCAGCGCGATGGTGGTCAGGTCGAAGCCGCGGCGCGCCGAAAAGGTCTGGATCAGCGAAGTCACCTGCAGCAGCAGGGCCTGCACGCTGCAGCGCTCGGGCGCTTCGAGCACCGGCTGCAGCATCCGCCCCAGCCGGCTGAGCGAGCTGCTGACCGCCGCCACGATGATGTCGTCCTTGCCGGCGAAGTAGCGGTACATGGCGCTGGCCGACAGGCCCGACTCGGCAATGATCTGCTCCATCGTCGTCGCCTGCACGCCCTGGCGGTAGAAGCAGCGCCAGGCGGCGTCGAGGATCTGCGCCTGGCGCGCGGCACGGTGTTCGTCGCTGATTTTCGGCATGCGCCGCATGCTAGCAGGGCATCGAGCAAAAAGGAATGAATATTCCTTGACAAGCCGGATGAAGCGACATCCAATGAGGAACGTTCATTCCTTTTGTGGAGACCGCCATGAGCTACGCCCGTCTTCGTGTGCACCACCTGAACTGCGCGTGCATCCAGCGCCTGGACATCCGCGGCAAGAAGCTGGGCTGCCACGTGCTGCTGGTGGAGACGCCGTCCAGCGGCCTGGTGCTGGTCGACACCGGCCTGGGCACGCAGGACTACGCCGACCTGACCTCGCGGCTGACCAAGTCCTTCGTCTACGGCTACGCGCGGCCGAAGAAGGATCCGGCGCTGGCGGCGATCCACCAGATCCGCGCGCTCGGTTTCGACCCGGCCGACGTGCGCCATATCGTGATGACGCACATGGACCTGGACCATGTCGGCGGCCTGGCGGATTTCCCGAACGCCAAGGTGCACCTGCACGCCGCCGAGATGAAGCAGTGCACCGAGCGGCGCAGCTTCAAGGACAAGCACCGCTACCTGCCGGCGATGTGGGCGCACGGCATCGATGCCGAAACCTACGACACGCTCGGCGAGCCCTGGTTCGGCTTCGAGGCGGTGCGCCAGCTGCGCGGGCTGCCGCCGGAGATCCTGATGGTGCCGCTGTTCGGCCACACCATGGGCCACTGCGGTGTCGCCATCCAGTCGACGCGCGGCTGGCTGCTGCACGCCGGCGATGCCTATTTCGACGCGGCCGAGGTCAAGGGGCCGCAGCGCCGGTGCGCGTGGAAGGTGGGGCTGTTCCAGGTGTTCAACCAGACGCACCGCGGCCTGCGGCTGTACAACCAGGCGCGGCTGCGCGCCTTCACCGCCGAGCATCCCGAGGTGGAGGTGCTCTGCGCCCACAACCCGTGGGAGCTGGAGCAGGCGCAGGCGCGGCGGGGCGATGCGGCGGTGCCGGCGGATAGCGGGCTGGTCCTGGCCTGACCGAGCACGCCAGAGCAGCACCGGATCGAAGGCATCGCCTGGCCGCGCGGCATCGCGGGTCCGGTCGCGCGCGCGGCCGCAACCGCCGAGAATGCCGACCTGCCCGCAGCCGGAGACGCGAATGCCGCCGAAACGACGTGCCCCTGTGCCGTGGTCCTTGCTCGGCGCCGCCGCGCTGCTGCTCGCCGGCTGCAGTTCCACGGGCGATACGACGGAACCCAGCCGGTCGGCGAAGGCGCGCGCATCGAAGCAGTTCGACGGCGAGCACTTCAACAACACCCTCCCGCCCAGGCCCCGCGCCTGGGACGCCAACCTCTCGCTGCTCCAGCAGCAGTTGTTTGGCGACCAGCTGCGCACGCCGCCCGCGCCGATCCCGGTGCTGCCGATCGACCCCGCGGCCCTCGATGCCGCGCCGGGGCTGCGCGCCTGGTGGCTGGGCCACGCCAGCGTGCTGATCGAGCTGGACGGCAAGCGCCTGCTCATCGACCCGATGTTCTCCGAGCGCGCCTCACCCTTCAGCTTCGTCGGGCCCAAGCGCTTCCACCCGCCGCCGATCGCGCTGCAGCAACTGCCGCCGATCGACGCGGTGTTGATCTCGCACGACCACTACGACCACCTGGACATGGCCACCGTGCAGTACCTGGGCCGCAAAGGCACGCGCTTCGTCGTGCCGCTGGGCATCGGCGACGACCTGCGCTACTGGGGCGTGCCGGCGGCACAGGTCAGCGAACTCGACTGGGGCGAATCCGCCACGGTAGGTGACATCACGCTGACCAGCACGCCCGCGCGGCACTACTCGGGGCGATGGCTGAACGACCGGGACGAGACGCTGTGGAGCTCGTGGACGATGATCGGCCCGCAGCATCGCGTGTTCTATTCCGGCGACACCGGCTATACCCCGCACTTCAAGCAGATCGGCGATCGCTACGGCCCTTTCGATCTGACCATCATCGAGATCGGCGCCTACGGCCCCGGCGCCTACTGGCACGACATCCACATGCCGGCCGATCAGGCCATCGATGCGCATGTCGATCTGCGCGGCAAGCGCCTGCTGCCGGTGCACTGGGCGACCTTCAACATGGCCTTCCACGACTGGAACGAGCCGCCGGAGATCGCGCTGAAGGCGGCCGGTCAGAAGGGCGTCGACATGGTGACGCCGCGCATCGGCGAGAAGGTCACGGCCGGCGAGCCCTTCAAGTCGACGACCTGGTGGCGCGACGTCAAGCCGCAGGACAAGCCCGACTGACGGGCGAGGCCGCGCGACCTGGCCGCGCACGGCCTCGGCGGCCGGCTCCTGCAAGACGCGTCAGACGCGCTCGATCACCAGCGCGATGCCCTGGCCGACGCCGATGCACATGGTGCACAGGCCGTAGCGGCCGCCGATCGTTTCCAGCTGGTTCAGCGCCGTGGTCGCCAGTCGCGCACCGCTGGCGCCCAGCGGATGGCCGAGCGCGATCGCGCCGCCGTTGGGGTTGACCCGCGCATCGTCGTCGGCCAGGCCCAGGTCGCGCAGCACCGCCAGGCCCTGGGCGGCGAAGGCCTCGTTGAGCTCGATCACGTCGATCTGCTCGAGCTTCAGTCCGGTCAGCGTCAGCACCTTGCGCACCGCCGGCGCCGGGCCGAAACCCATGATGCGCGGCGCCACGCCGGCGGTGGCCATGCCGACCACCCGCGCGCGCGGCTTCAGGCCGTGCTTCGCTGCCGCCGCCTCGCTGGCCAGCAGCAGCGCGCAGGCGCCGTCGTTGACGCCGCTGGCATTGCCGGCCGTCACCGTACCTTCGGGCTTGACCACGCCCTTCAGCTTGGCCAGCGCCTCCAGCGAGGTCTCGCGCGGGTGTTCGTCCTTGCTGACGACGACCGGGTCGCCCTTCTTCTGCGCGATGCTCACCGAGCAGATCTCGCGCTCGAAGAAGCCGCTCTTCTGGCCGGCGACGGCCTTCAGCTGCGAGGCCAGCGCCAAACGGTCCTGCGCCTCGCGCTCGATCTTGAACTGCTCGGCCACGTTCTCGGCGGTCTCGGGCATCGAATCGACGCCGTACTGCGCCTTCATCAGCTTGTTGACGAAGCGCCAGCCGATGGTGGTGTCGTAGACCGCGTTGGCGCGGCTGAAGGCACTCTCGGCTTTGGGCATGACGAAGGGCGCGCGGCTCATGCTCTCGACGCCGCCGGCGATGGCCAGCTGCAGCTCGCCGCAGCGGATCGCGCGCGCCGCGCTGCCCACCGCGTCCAGCCCCGAGCCGCAGAGGCGGTTGATGGTCGCGCCCGGCACCTCGATCGGCAGCCCGGCGAGCAGCGCTGCCATGCGCGCGACGTTGCGGTTGTCCTCGCCGGCCTGGTTGGCGCAGCCGTAGAGCACGTCGCCGACCGCCTGCCAGTCGACCTTCGGGTTGCGCTGCATCAGCGCGCGGATCGGGACCGCGCCCAGGTCGTCGGTGCGCACGCTGCTGAGCGCGCCGCCGTAGCGGCCGAAGGGGGTGCGGATCGCATCACAGATGTAGGCGTCGTTCATGTCGATCTCCTCGCGTGCTGCACAACCAGTGTAGGGGCGGCGTTCTTCGCCGCTGACCGCCTCGCGCCCGTGGACCACGCGCATCCCGCGGGGTGGGGTGGCGGAGGAGCGCCGATTCTGCGCCGAGGCCGCCGCGTGCGCGCCGGCCGGGGTTCGCCGCATGGCCGGCGACGGGGTGGCGTGCTAGCGTGAGCCCATCGCCGCCGACGAAAGCCCTGCCATGGCCCTGACGCTGTCGCACACCACCGGTCCCACCGAGCCGCCGCTGAGCGAGCTGACGCTGGGCCAGCTGCTTGCCTGGGCCGCCGAGACCACGCCCGAGCGACCGGCGCTGATTGCCGGCACGCCGGACCCCGCCGCGCGCCGGCAGTGGACCTATGCCGAGCTGTACCGCGACGCCGTGTGCACGGCCAAGGCACTGCGCGCGCGCTTCCAGCCCGGCGAACGCGTCGCGGTGTGGGCGCCGAACCTGCCCGAGTGGGTGCTGCTGGAATTCGGCTGCGCACTGGCCGGCGTGGTGCTGGTCACCGTCAACCCGGCGTTTCGCGCCAACGAGCTGGAGTACGTGCTGAAGCAGTCGCGCTCGGCCGGCATCTTCGTGATGGCGTCGTTCCGCGGCAACCCGATGTTCGATACCGTACAGCAGGTGGCGCCGGCCTGCCCCGAACTGCGCCACGTGTTCCGCTTCGACCAGTGGAGCGACTTCCTCGCCGGCGGCGACGCGCCGGGCATCGAACTGCCGGCGGTGAAGCCCACCGACCCGGTGATGATCCAGTACACCTCGGGCACCACCGGCTTCCCGAAGGGCGCGCTGCTGCACCACCGCGGGCTGGCGAACAACGGCGCGCACACCGCGCACCGCATGGGCATCCGCGACGGCGCGGTGTGGATCACGACGATGCCGCTGTTCCACACCGGCGGCTGCGTCTGCTGCGTGATCGGCGCGGTGTCGGTGCGTGCCACCAACGTGCTGGTCGAGGCTTTCGAGCCGGGGCTGGTGCTCGAGCTGTTCGACACCTACAAGGGCAACGCGATGGTCGGCGTGCCGACGATGCTGGTGGCGATGATGGAGCACCCGTCGTTCGCCGGCACCGACATGAGCCACGTGCAGGGCATCTGCTCGGGCGGCTCGCTGGTGCCCGAGGCGCTGGTGCGGCGCTTCGAGGATCAGCTGAAGGCGCCGTTCACCATCGTCTTCGGCCAGACCGAATGTTCGCCGGTGGCGACGATGACCCGGCCCGACGACAGCGTGGCCGACAAGGCCGGCACCATCGGCACGCCGCTGCCGCATGTCGAGGTGAAGATCATCGACCCGGCCACCGGCGCGACGCTGCCGGTGGGCCAGGTCGGCGAGTTCTGCACGCGTGGCTATCTCGTCATGCACGGCTACTTCGAGAACCCTGAGGCCACGACGGCAGCGATCGACGCCGACGGCTGGCTGCACACCGGCGACCTGTGCGCGATGGACGAGCGCGGCTACTGCACGGTGCAGGGGCGGCTGAAGGACATGATCATCCGCGGCGGCGAGAACATCTACCCGAAGGAGCTGGAGGAGCTGCTGTTCAAGCACCCGATGGTCGGCGAGGTGGCGGTGGTCGGCCTGCCCGACGAGAGGTGGGGCGAGGTCGTCGCCGCGTTCGTGCGCATGGCGCCGGGGCAGGTGTTCGACCAGGAGGCGCTGGTGGCCTACATGCGCGAGCATCTGTCGCCGCACAAGACGCCGAAACACTGGGTCGTGCTCGATGCCTTCCCGTTGACCGGCTCGGGCAAGATCCAGAAGTTCAAGCTGCGCGAGATGTGGAGCGCCGGCGCATTCACGGCGACCTGAACCACACCGCCGGCCACCATCGCGGCACACCGCCGCCGGAATCAGCCGTCGATGTCGCGCAGCAGCGTGCGTGTGGGCGTTTCGCCCAGATTCAGCAGCGCGGCGATGTCATGCACGTCGTCGTCGATGGCCGGGTTGTCCCAGCCCGATGCGCTGTGCCGTGCGATGCGCACGGCCAGCGCCACGTTCTTCACCTGCGCGGTGTCGGCGTGGCGGTCGTCCTCGATGCGCACCAGCAGCTCCGGCAGCCGCCAGGCGCGCAGCAGCGCCTGCTGCAGGTCGGCCAGCTCGATGTGCAGCACCGCGCGCTGCGCCTCGGCCGAACGCAGCGTGGGGTCGGCGGCCTGTGCGCCCGCGATGCGCAGCGCCAGCGCCGGCGCGTGCAGCCACAGCAGCAGCTCGGCGAAGTCGTGCAGCAGCGCGGCCACGTGCAGGATCGCCGCGTCCGGGTCCATGCGGTGCACCGCAAAAGCCAGCGCGAAGGCCGCGGCGCGGTGCGCGCGCCGCAGCACCGCGTCGAAACCGGCCAGCGCGTGCGGCACGCCGGCCAACTGCGCGCCGACACTGGTCTGCGGGCCGAAGGCACGGAAGAACGGGCCGATGCCCAGCAGCACCAGCGCCGAGGTCACGGTCTCCGGGTCCGCGTTGCTGCGTGCGTGGCGCACGCCGGCCACGTGCGCCAGCAGCTTCAGCGTCATCAGCGGATCGTGGCCGACGGCCTCGGCGATGAGGTGCGCGTCGACATCGTCCTCGACCTCGCGCAGTTGCTCCAGCCGCTGCGCCGTGTCGGCCAGCACCGGCAGCGGCGCGCGCAGGAAGAAGGCGGTCCACGCGGCCAGGTCGGGCAGCGCTTCGCTCAGGCGGGGCGGCACGGGGCTGCACAGGTCCATCGTCGGCTTATCGGTTGCCCGGCGCGCCGACTTGAGGTTCATGGGGCACCTCCGGGCCGCCCCAGGGGGCGGCGGGGCCGGCGGCGCTCAGACCGAGAGCATCCAGCCTTCGCGCGGGTCGGCACGGCCTTCGACCATCGCCGCCAGCGCCTCGCGCGCGGCAGCGGCGCCGGCGAAGTCGCGCACGCGCAGCCAGGGCGCTTCCGCCTGGCTCACGCGCCGCACGAAAGCGCCCCAGGCCTCGCCGATGCGCGCGTTCAGCACGTCGGCGCCCCGGCCCTCGGACGGCGGCGCGCTGCGCCGTGCGATGTGCGCCGGGGCGAAGAACAGCTCCGGCTTGGGGCCGGGCAGATTCGCGGCGCCGCCCATCGCCCGCCAGTGCGTGGCACCGACCGAGCAGCTGTAGGCCAGTGCGTCACCGAAGTGGAGATGGACCTCGCGCCGGAACGCGGCGTCCCCGGCGAAGTCGACGTACAGCGTGCGCCGGCGCGGGTCCAGCGCCGACAGCGCGTCGTAGGCCAGCACCTCGTCGTAGACCCCCAGTGAACGGCAGAAGTCCAGGTGGCGTGCCGAGCTGCAGCCGAGCACGCGCACCGCGCCGCGCCGGCGGGCGAGGCAGAAGGCCGCGGCGAAGCCGGTCTTGCTCGACGCGCTGGACAGCAGCACCTGTGTGGCGCCGAAGAAGTCCTCGCCGGCGATGAAGTCGTCGATCAGGAACGAGGTCGTGAACAGCGGCTTCAGCAGCGCCTGCTCGGCTTCCTGCGCCGCCACATAGGCCGGGTCGGCGGCGCAGCGCAGCACCTGGTTGTAGACCGCAGGCAGCTCGCGGCGGTGGGCGTCGCCGGCGACGAAGCCGCGCGTGCCGATGCGCTCGGGCCGCAGCACCAGCCAGCGGCCCATCGGCCAGTAGCCGTAACAGCGCTCGCCGACCGCCAGTCCCGGCGCGCGCGACTCGGCCACTTCGGCGAAACCCCACACCGGAATGCAGCCCGAGGCGGCATCGCCGGTGGGGAAGAAGTCCCAGTAGTGCATCGCCTCGCCGAACGCGGCGTAGGTGATGTTGTTGGCGGTGAGCGCGAAGCGCTGGATGCGCAGCCGCGCCTCGCCCTCGGCAAGCGGCCGCACGGCTGGTGCGTCGGGGTCCGGCACGGCGCGCGCCTGCCGCAGGTCGGCGCGTGACACCCACAGGCGCGAGCCTTGTTCGTCGCTCATCGAGATCCTTCCCGGTCGTCGTCGGCGCAGTATGCGACTTTAAGATACAGCGCATGGCGATGCCCCTGCTGCCCGGCTCGCTGCCGATGCCGGCCCTCGGCCTGGGCACCTGGCGCATGGGCGAACGCCGCCGCACGCAGGCCGCCGAGCTGGTGGCGCTGCGCGAGGCGCTGGACATCGGCTACCGCGCCTTCGACACCGCCGAGATGTACGGCGAGGGCGGCGCCGAGTCGCTGCTCGGCCAGGCGCTGGCCGCGGCGCTGCGCGGCCCGCTGCGGCGCGACGACCTGTGCGTCGTCTCCAAGGTCTACCCGCACCACGCCGGCACACGAGGCGTGGTCGCGGCCTGCGAGCGCAGCCTGCAGCGGCTGCAGCTCGACCACCTGGACTTGTACCTGCTGCACTGGCGCGGCGCGGTGCCGCTGGCGCAGACGGTCGAGGGCTTCGAGCGCCTGCGCACGCGTGGGCTGATCCGCCACTGGGGCGTCAGCAACTTCGACCTCGACGAGCTGCAGCAACTGATGGCCACGCCCGGCGGACGGGGCTGCAGCGCCAACCAGGTCTGGTATTCGCTGGGCCGCCGCGGCATCGAGTTCGACCTGCTGCCGTGGCAGCAGCAGCACAAGATGCCGCTGATGGCCTATTCGCCGATCGACCAGGGTGCACTGGCAGGCCATGCCGGGCTGCGGCGGCTCGCCGCCGAAGTCGGCGCCACGCCGGCGCAGCTGGCGCTGGCGCGGCTGCTCGCCGAACCGGGGGTGATGGTGATCCCGAAGTCAGTGGACGCGGCGCGGCTGCGCGAGAACTTCGCGGCCGCCTCGCTGGCGCTGGACGCGGCCACGCGCCAGCGCATCGACGCCATGTTCGCGCCGCCGCGGCGCAAGCAGGCGCTGGCCGTCGGCTGATTCGAGCAGCGCCCGCTGCACGGCGCCCGCGGGCGGGATGGCTTTACCCGCCAGACACAATGCGCATGCTGCGCCGCAACATCCTTCGTCGATACTGCCGCCATTCCCTGCAGGCAGAAAGGCAAAAATCATGCTCGGTTCCAGCGTCGCCACCCCGCCCTCCAGTTGGCCCCACGCCGACTCGGCCACCCGCTACGGCACCGTCAGCCGCTGGTTCCACTGGGGCATGGCCTTGTGTTTTGCCGCGGTGTTCGCCGCCGCGCTGGCGCACCACTTCCTGGAGGACTCGGCGCTCGATGGCCTGCTGTGGCCGCTGCACCGCCCGCTGGGGGCCCTGCTGATGCTGCTGGTGCTGCTGCGTGCGGCCTGGGCGCTGCTGCATGCCAAACAGCGCCCACCGCATGTGAGCCGCGCCGCGCACCTGGGCCATCTGACGCTGTACGCGCTGATGGTGGCCGTGCCGTGCATCGGCCTGCTGCGCCAGTACGGCTCCGGCCGCGCGTTCGCCCCCTTCGGCTTGCCGCTGATGCCCGGCCGCCCCGACGACAAGGTCGACTGGCTGGTGGAACTGGGCGGCCTGCTGCATGGCGAGCTGGGCTGGGTGCTGCTGGCCTGCGTGGCAGGCCACGTCGCGATGGCCCTGTGGCACCGCCGCCAGCCCGCCGGCAACGTGCTGCCGCGCATGCTCGGCTGAGACGGGTCTGGGCTCGAACGCATAGGGAACCGCATACAGCCGCTGACGGCGCATAGCCGAACTTCACGGTCCGCTGTAGGAGCGGCCTGTGCGGGG
>DAORHX010000026.1:0-17615 GCA_035438245.1 Rubrivivax sp. | reverse complement strand
CCGGCCATCTGCAGCACCGATTCGCCGGTGTCGCGGATCTCGCGCAGCTGCTCGGTCGAGGTCGCCAGCAGCTCGGTCGAGGTCTGCTCGACCTGCTGCGTGGTGTCGGTCACGCGCGCCACCGTGCTCTGCACCGCCGACACCAGCGTGCGCAGCTCTTCCACCGTGTAGTTGACCGAGTCGGCGATGGCGCCGGTGATGTCCTCGGTGACGGTGGCCTGCTGCGTCAGGTCGCCTTCGGCCACCGTCTGCAGCTCGTTCATCAGCCGCAGGATGGCTGCCTGGTTGGCGTCGTTGACGCGCTTGGCCTCCTGCTCCTGGCGCTCGGCCTCCAGGCGCTGGTCTTCGGCGAAGCGCGCGCGTGTCGTCTGGTCGCCGACGAACAGCTTCAGGATACCCGCGCCGCCGGCCAGCAGCAGCAGCGCCGACAGCACCATGACGACGATGTACGCCCCGCTGAGGCCGCCGCTCGAAGCCAGCTGCTGCTGCAGCGCCTGCAGCCCGGTGCGCAGCGCTTCGCTGTCGCCCACGATCAGCGCCTGCGCGTCGCGCGCCGCCACCAGCCCCTTCAGGTTGGCCAGGATCGCCGTCGATTGCGCCTGTGCGGCTTCGTGCTGCCGCAGCAGCGCGGCCATGCGCTCGCGCGCCTGCGCGCCGCCGGCATTGAAACCCTCGGCCAGCTCGCGGAACGACTTCAGGTCGCGCCCGAGCAGGTACACCGCTTCGGGGCTGACGCCGTCGACGGTGATGAACTCGCTGGCGCTCTTGCCGATGCGCTGCGTCAGCACCGCCAGCTGGCCCAGCGTCGAGATGTCCGCGGCCGAGGCGCCCTGCTGCAGCTTCAGCGCGACCACCGTCTCGGCCGTGTCCAGCATTTCCCCGGACTGCTTGTTGATCGTGCGCAGCGCCTGGCCAACCTCGGTCAGCGACTTCTGCTGGGCCAGCACGATCGCGGCGCTCTTGTCGGCGCGCTCGACCAGCGGCAGCAGCGGTTCCACCGCCTGCTGCGCCGCGCCGCTCAGGCCGGAGGCGCCGGCTTCGCCCGGCGCCAGCGCACGCACGTTGCGGCTCAGCACCTCGGCGCTTTCCTTCACCTCGGGGAAGGCCGCGGGCACGCCGACCATCGCCTGCGACACCGACTTGGCCAGCCGCTGCGATTCCATCAGCGCCTGGCCGATCGAGCCGACACGCTCGCTGCTGCGCGAGGCCGAGCCCAGCGCCAGCAGCGTCGTCACCGTCAGGCCGAGCAGGCCGGCACCGACCATGCCGAACAGCGCACGCTGCTGCTGCCGTGCCGGCAGATGGCCGATCAGCGGCAGCGGCGCGCCCTTGGCCGGCTCGCTGGACGCGGCATCCGGCGTGCGTGTCTCGCCGAAGTCGCCGGCCATCTCCGACGGCGGCACTTCGGAGATGATCGACGAGTCCTGCGCCGCGGCCCCGGGCCCGGTGGCCGCGGCCTGTGGCGGCGCGACGCGCACCGCAGGCGCGTCCGCGGCGTCGGGGTAGGCGGTGACGACATCGTCGAACTGCGAATCGAAGGCCGCGGTGTCGGCGCGCGCATCGCGCGGGCGGCTCGTGATCTTGTCCATGAAGCTCATCTGACCCTCTTCGGTTGATGTCGCCGTAGCGCCTTCAGGCCGCAACGCCGAGGAACTGCTCGTGGCCGGCCAGGGCCGACAGCTCGATTTCCTGCCAGACACGGCCGTCGGCATCGCGCCAGCGCGCCCCGGCGAACGCCGGCCGCGGGGCCGGCGTGTCGGCATCGGCGGGCTCGGCCTGCAACTGGTCGGCGTTGCGCAGCCCGGCCAGCCGGTCGACCAGCAACGCGCAGTTCACGCCGAGCGCCGGATTCAAGGCGAGCAGCCGTGCGCCGTCCGCGGTGCTGGCCGCGCCCGGCCGCAGGCCGAGGAACCGCGCCAGGTCGACCACCGCGTGCAGGCCGCCGCGCAGGTTGGCCACGCCGGCGAACCAGGTCTGCGTGTGCGGCACCGGCAGCACCTTGCCGAGCGGAAAGATCTCGCCGGCCTCGTGCAGCGGAAACAGCAGGCCGGCGCCTGCGCATTCGACGGCCAGCCAGGACTTGACCCGCGCCTCGGTGCGCGCCGCCTGCATGCGGCTGGCGAGGCGCCCTTGCAGTTCGCGCAGTGCTTCGCGGTTCGACATCGGTCAGTCGAAAGCCTTGATCTTGCTGACCAGCTCGTCGGCGTTGACCGGCTTGACGATGTAGTCGCGCGCACCCTGGCGCATGCCCCAGACCTTGTCGGTTTCCTGGTTCTTGCTCGTGCACATGATCACCGGCACCGCCGACCAGCGCGGGTCGCGGGTGATCGCCCGCGTCAGCTGGAAGCCGTTCTGCCCGGGCATGACCACGTCCATCAGGATCAGGTCCGGCTTGTCCTCGGTCAGCCGGCGCAGCGCCTCGTCGCCGTTCTCGGCGGTGCGCACCTGGTAGCCGCGCCGCCCGAGCAGCTCGGACAGGTGATGCAGCTCGGTCTTCGAATCATCGACGAGCAGGATCTTCTGGATCGACATGGACGCTTCCTTGGCAATGCCGGACAGGTCGGACAGAGGTGCATCGACACCGATGCACGCGCGCATTCAGGCCGCCGGAGTGCCGAACTGTTCCACGGCGCGCAGCAGCTGTTCCTTCGTAAAGGGCTTGGTTAGGTACTCTTCTGAACCGACCATGCGACCGCGTGCCTTGTCGAACAGGCCGTCCTTGGACGACAGCATGATCACCGGCACGTGGGCGAAGCGCGGGTTGCGCTTGATGATCGCGCAGGTCTGGTAGCCGTCCAGCCGTGGCATCAGGATGTCGCAGAAGATCAGCTGCGGCACGTGGTCGTTGACCTTGGCCAGCGCGTCGAAGCCGTCCTCGGCCAGCACGACTTCGTGGCCGCCCTGGCGCAGGAAGATCTCGGCGCTGCGCCGGATGGTGTTGCTGTCGTCGATCACCAGCACCTTGGCGCCGGTGCCGCCAGCAGAATCTTCGCTTTGCAAATGAGCTCTCCTCGAGGAGGTGGACCGCGGTGGACGCTCAGATTTCGACCATTTCGAAGTCTTCTTTACGGGCACCGCATTCCGGGCAGGTCCAATTCATCGATACGTCGGCCCAGGCCGTGCCCGCTGCGATGCCGTGTTCCGGATCGCCAGCGGCTTCGTCATAGATCCAGCCGCAGATCAAGCACATCCAGGTACGGGTTTGGCTCACGACGCCGGGCGACAGGTCACTACAATGGAAGGCGATTGTAGCTAGCGCACTTTTGCGAAACCCCCCGAATGGAGGGCACTTACGCAACATTCCTCGGATTCCGCTAGAGCTTCACGGAATCCCCCCCGAACCCTCCCGACCGCCGATCACCGCCCCATGAGCTCCGTCCCCGCCGTGGCCACCGATTCGCCCGATCCGCAGCAGGAAGCGGCGGCGCCGGCCTGCGTGATGAGTTTCAACGCCAGCGACCCCAGCGGCGCCGGCGGGCTGGCCGGCGATGTCGCCACCATCGCCGCGATGGGCGCGCATGCGCTGCCGGTGGTCACCAGCGTGCTGATGCGCGACACCGCCGAGGTCTTCGACCACCATCCGCTGGACGCCGAAGTGGTGGTCGAGCAGGCGCGTTCGGTGCTCGAGGACGTGACGCTCGCCGGCTGGAAGGTCGGCTTCCTCGGCTCGGCCGAGTCGGTCAGCGCGGTGGCCGAGGTGCTGAGCGACTACCCGGAGCTGCCGCTGGTGTCGTACCTGCCGCCGCTGAGCTGGCTCGACGAAGACCAGCAGATGACCTATCTGGACGCCTTCCGCGAGCTGATCCTGCCGGCCACCGAGGTGCTGGTCGGCAACCACCAGACGCTGACCGACTTCCTGCTGCCCGACTGGGACAGCGAGCGTCCGGCCTCGCCGCGCGAGCTGGCGGTGGCCGCCGGCGAGCACGGCACGCGCTACGTGCTCGTCACCGGCGTGATGCTGCCGGCCAAGGGCAGCGAGCAGTTCATCGACAACGTGCTGGCCTCGCCGCAAGGCGCGCTGACCGGCGAGAAGTTCGAGCGCTTCGACACCGCCTTCGTCGGCGCCGGCGACACGCTGGCCGCGGCGCTGGCGTCGCTGCTGGCCGCCGGCAGCGAACTGCAGGCGGCCGTCGGCGAGGCGCTGGCCTTCCTCGACCAGAGCCTCGATTCGGGCTTCCGCCCCGGCATGGGCCATGTCGTGCCCGACCGCTTCTTCTGGGCGATGCCGCCGGCCGAAGAAGGCGAGGACGGCGCCGAAGCCAGCGACGACCCACCGCTGCCCGACGACGGCGCGGCCAAGGGGGCGAGCCGCCGTGTCCACTGAGGCCGGCCGCGACGCGCGCAACGCCGCGCTGTTCGCACGCGCGCAGCGTGTCATCCCCGGTGGCGTGAATTCGCCGGTGCGCGCGTTCCGTGCCGTCGGCGGCACGCCACGCTTCATGCGCCGCGCGCAGGGCGCGTACCTGTGGGACGCCGAGGGCCGGCGCTACATCGACTACATCGGCTCGTGGGGGCCGATGATCCTCGGCCACGGCCATGCGGCGGTGCTCGACGCGGTCCACGCCGCGGTCGACGACGGCCTGAGCTTCGGCGCGCCGACCGAAGCCGAGACCGAGCTCGCCGAAGCGATCATCGCGCTGGTGCCCGGCGTCGAGCAGATCCGGCTGGTCAGCAGCGGCACCGAAGCCGGCATGAGCGCGATCCGCCTGGCGCGCGGCGCCACCGGCCGCAGCATGATCGTCAAGTTCGAGGGCTGTTACCACGGCCATGCCGATGCGCTGCTGGTCAAGGCCGGCTCGGGGCTGGCGACCTTCGGCCACCCGACCAGCGCCGGCGTGCCGGCCGAGGTGGTGCAGCACACGCTGGTGCTCGAATACAACCACGTCGCGCAGCTCGAAGAAGCCTTCGCCACGCACGGGCCGCGGCTGGCCGGCGTGATCATCGAGCCGATCGCCGGCAACATGAACTTCGTGCGCGCCAGCGTGCCGTTCATCACGCGGCTGCGCGAGCTGTGCACGCAACATGGCGCGCTGCTCATCTTCGACGAGGTGATGACCGGCTTTCGCGTCGCGCTCGGCGGTGCGCAGGGCCACTACGCCGGGTTGATCCCCGGCTTCAGGCCCGACCTCAGCGTGTTCGGCAAGGTCATCGGCGGCGGCATGCCGCTGGCGGCCTTCGGCGGCAGCAAGGACCTGATGAGCCAGCTGGCGCCGCTGGGCCCGGTGTACCAGGCCGGCACGCTCAGCGGCAACCCGGTGGCCACCGCGTGCGGGCTGGCGACGCTGCGCGAGATCGCCCGGCCCGGCTTCTTCAAGGCGCTGTCGGCGCGCACGCGCTCGCTGGTCGACGGCCTCGTCGGTGCGGCGCGCGCCGCCGGTGTGCCGTTGGTGGCCGACAGCGAAGGCGGCATGTTCGGCTTCTTCTTCGCGTCCGAACTGCCCGGCAACTACGGCGCGGTGATGGCCAGCGACAAGGAGCGCTTCAACCGCTTCTTCCACGGCATGCTGGAACGCGGCGTCTACCTGGCGCCGGCGCTGTACGAAGCCGGCTTCGTCAGCGCCGCGCACACGCAGGCCGACATTGCGGCCACCGTCGCCGCCGCCGCCGAAGCACTGCGCTGATCAGGCCGGCGACGACCGCAAGCCGTAGACCTGGTCACCGACGAACAGGTATTCGGCGCGCAGCACCGCGTCGCCCTTCTCGCCGGCAAAGGCGAAGCCGAGCACGCCGATGGTGTCGCCGATCTTCGGCTCGGGCACCTTCCACGCCTGCAGCCGCGTCAGCGGTGCCAGTTCGATCTCCCAGACGCGGTCCTTGCGCGTCGGCAGTTGTGCCGCCTTGAGCAGCGCCGCGCCGTCGACGGTGGCCGACTGCGCCGGCAGCCTGCGTGTGGCCAGGTCGGCCGGCAGCCTGGGCTCGGCAGGCAACTCCAGCTTCAGCTCGGCATGCGGGTTGCGCCAGGCGATCTGCGTGACGCGGCCTTCCAGCCACAGCGGCCGGCTCTGGTCGAAACTGCTCCAGCCGTGGTGGCCGCGCGCACCCAGCGGTGCGGCCAGCGCGGCGGCCAGGAATGTGCGGCGTTGCATCGCGCCCTCCTCATGCATAGGCAATCCAGCGGCCGCAGATGATGACAGCCAGCCAAAGCCCCGTCGACACCACGGTCAGCGCGCGCGCGCCGAAGTCCAGCCGCTGCAGGCTGCCGCGCCCGTGGAACCAGGCGGCGTTCAACCCGGCCAGCAGCACCAGGCCCATCTTCGCCGTGAACACGCGGCTGGCGATCAGCTCCTGCGCCTGGCCGGCGAACATCAGCATGCCGCTCGCCGCGATCAGCGCGAAGCCCAGCAGCGACAGCCGCAAGGCCAGCCGCGCCAGCGCGCGCAGCGGCAGTTCCGCAGCGCAGCCCCAGACGCGCAGCTCGAACAGCAGCAGGTTGCCCAGCAGCAGCGCGATGCCGACGATGTGCACGACCTCCAGCGCCGGGTAGGCCCAGGGGTGCGACACGAGCGACACGAACATGGCGCGATTCTGAGCGCACGGGCCGCCTCCTAGAATCGCCGCGATGCACATCCACATCCTCGGCATCTGCGGCACCTTCATGGGCGGGCTGGCCGCGCTGGCGCGCGAAGCCGGACACAAGGTCACCGGCTGCGACGCCAACGTCTACCCGCCGATGAGCGAGCAGCTGCGCGCCCTGGACATCGACCTGGTCGAGGGCTTCGGCGCCGACCAGCTGGACTTCGCGCCCGATGCCTACGTCGTCGGCAACGTCGTCACGCGCGGCAATGCGCTGATGGAAGCGGTCCTCGACGCCGGCGCGCGCTACACCAGCGGGCCGCAATGGCTGGCCGAGCACGTGCTGCCGGGGCGCCACGTGCTGGCCGTCGCCGGCACGCACGGCAAGACCACCACCACCGCGATGCTGGCGTGGATGCTCGAAGCGGCCGGGCTGCAGCCGGGCTTCCTGGTCGGCGGCGTGCCGCTGAACTTCGGCGTCTCGGCCCGGCTGGGATCGGGGCGGAGCTTCGTCATCGAGGCCGACGAGTACGACACCGCGTTCTTCGACAAGCGCAGCAAGTTCGTGCACTACCGGCCGCGCACCGCGGTGCTGAACAACCTCGAGATGGACCACGCCGACATCTTTGCCGACCTGGGCGCCATCGAGACGCAGTTCCATCACCTGGTGCGCACCGTGCCGGCCACGGGCCGGCTGGTGGTCAACGCGCGCGACGAGGCGCTGCAGCGCGTGCTGGCGCGTGGCTGCTGGAGCGAGGTGCAGCGCTTCGGCACGCGCAAGGAAGAACCCGGCGGCTTGCGCGCGCGCGGCGAGCCGCATGCCTTCGACGTGCTGCGCGGCAGCCTGAAGATCGCGCGCGTCGACTGGCCGCTGCTCGGCGAGCACAACCAGCTGAACGCGCTGGCGGCGATCGCCGCGGCCGAACACGTCGGCGTCGCGCCCGAGGCCGCGGCAGCGTCGCTGGCGACGTTCCAGAACGTGCGCCGCCGCCTCGAGCTGCGCGGCGAGGCCGGCGGTGTCAAGGTCTACGACGACTTCGCGCACCATCCGACCGCGATGCGCAGCACGGTCGACGGCCTGCGCCGCAAGGTCGGGCTGCAGCGCATCCTGGCGGTGTTCGAGCCGCGCTCGAACACGATGAAGCTCGGCGCGATGAAGGCACAGCTGCCGTGGGCGCTGGAAGAAGCCGATGCCAGCTTCTGCCTGCAGGGCGACTACGGCTGGAGCGCGCGCGAGGCGCTGGCACCGCTGGGCAGCCGCGCGCTGGTGGCGACGTCGGTCGACGATCTGGTGGCCGAGGTGGCGCGCGCGGCGAAGCCCGGCGACCACGTGCTGTGCATGAGCAACGGCGGCTTCGGCGGCATCCACGCCAAGCTGCTGGCCGCGCTGCAGGCCAAGCGCTGATGGCGACGCACCTGCTGTACCTGCACGGCTTTCGCTCGTCGCCGCAGTCGTTCAAGGCGCAGCGGCTGCACGCCTGGCTGCAGCAGCACCGGCCCGACGTGCGCTGGTGGTGCCCGCAGCTGCCGCCGTCGCCGCGCGCGGCCATCGACCTGGTGCGCGAAGGCACGGCGGGCTGGCCCGCCGCCACGTCGGCAGTGCTCGGCAGCTCGCTCGGCGGCTTCTATGCGACCGTGGTCGCCGAAGCCACCGGCTGGCCGGCCGTCGTCATGAACCCCGCCGTGCACCCGGCGCGCGACCTGGCGGCCTATGTCGGCGAGGTCGCGGCCTTCCACGCGCCCGAACAGCATTTCGAATTCCGCGCCGCCTACCTGGACGAACTGCGCGCGATGAACCCGCCGGCGATCACGCGGCCCGAGCGCTACTTCGGCATCATCGCCAAGGGCGACGAACTGCTCGACTGGCGCGAGATGCTGGCGCGCTATCCGGGCGCGAACATCCGCCTGCTCGACGGCAGCGACCACGCATTGAGCGACTACGACGACCACCAACCCCACCTCCTGAGGTTCCTACAGCTATGCGACTGAAACACAAGACCTGCATCGTCACCGGCGCGGCCCAGGGCATCGGCCTGGCCACCGCGCTGAAGTTCGCCGAGGAAGGCGCCAACGTGGTCGTCGCCGACCTGAAGCCCGAAGGCGTCGACGCCGCGGTGGCGCTGGTGCGCGCACGCGGCGCGCAGGCGCTGGGCTTCGCGCTGAACGTCACCGACCGCGAGGCGCTGGACCACATGGCCGCCGGCACCAAGGAACGCTTCGGCGGCATCGACGTGCTGGTCAACAACGCCGGCATCACCAAGGACGCGCGGCTGCAGAAGATGACGCTGGCGCAGTTCGACGCGGTCATCGACGTCAACCTGCGCGGCGTGTTCCATGGCTCGCAGGCGGTGCTGCCGACGATGCTGGCGCAGAACTCGGGCGTGATCCTCATCGCCAGCAGCGTGGTCGGCATCTACGGCAACTTCGGCCAGACCAACTACGCCGCGGCCAAGTTCGGCGTCATCGGCTTCACCAAGACCTGGAGCCGCGAGCTCGGGCCCAAGGGCATCCGCGTCAACGCGGTGGCGCCGGGCTTCATCGAGACGCCGATCCTGGCGACGATCCCCGACAAGGTGCTGCAGCAGATGCGCGAGCAGGTGCCGCTGCACCGCCTGGGCAAGCCCGAGGAGATCGCCAACGTCTACGCCTTCCTGGCCAGCGACGAGGCCAGCTACATCAACGGTGCCGTGATCGAGGTGTCGGGCGGCATGACGGTCTAGCCCGAACTTCCACACCCCCGCGCCGCGCGTCAACGCAACGATCGGCAGCGCTCGCGCACGTGCGCAGCCAGCGCCGCGAGCAGCGCGTCGAGCGCGCGCTGCACGCGCTCGAAGCCGGCGTTCGGCTGGTGGCGCTCGACGTCCGCATAACACGAGCGCTTGACCTCGATCTGCAGCGAGTGGCGCGCCTGCGCCGGCTGGCCGTAGCGCGCGATGATCTCCACGCCCTTGAACGGGTCGTTGCGCACCACGCTGTAGCCATGGTCGCGCAGCACGCCTTCGATCAGCGCCATCAGCGGCTCGCCGGCGGTGCGCCCGTCCAGGTCGCCGAGCACGAAGTCGGCCAGCGGCTTGACCGGCAGCTTCAGCCGCTGGTACGAGTCGTCGGGCATCGAATGCACGTTCAGGTGCCACACGGCGCCGAAGCGGCGGTGTGCACCTTCGATCGCCGCATCCAGCGCGGCGTGGTACGGGCGGTAGCAGCGCTCGATGCGCTGCCGGACTTCGGCCACGCTCAACTTGCGCTGGTAGATCGGCACATCGCCGAGCAGGCGCCAGATCAGGCCGATGCCGAGCTTCGTCTTCGGGCCGGCGGCGACCTCGCCGGGCCAGCCGGTGTCGAGCAAGGCCTCGTCGATGTCGCTGAGCAGTCGGTTCGGGTCGATGTAGGCGCGCGGGAAGTTGGCGGCGATGAAGGTCGCGCCGAACTCCGGCGCATGGGCGTACAGACGGTCGACATACAGGTCCTCGCCGCGGCGCAGCAGCTCGAACGGTGCGCTGTAGCCGAAGTCGGCCGGATAGGCGGCGCCGCTGTGCGGCGAGTCGATGACGATCGGCAAGGCTTCCCCCGCGGGGCGGGACACGCGCAGCGGCGGGGCGGCGGAAGCGGTGTCTGGGCTCATACGCTCGATCTTACGCATCGCACGCGGCGACGGCTGCGCTACATTGCGCGGCGCCGCCCGTGACCTGCCATGCGCCAACACCTCGCCATCGCCCTGCTGTGCCTGGGCCTTCACGTCGCGGCCCCCGCGGCCAGCGTCTATCTGCAGGAACTGAGCAGCAGCGACGTGCGTGCCGCGCTACGCGAGGGCCGGCGCACGATCATCATCCCGGTCGGCGGCGTCGAGCACAACGGCCCGCACATGGCGCTGGGCAAACACGACTTCCGCGTGCACGTGCTGGCCGGGCGCATCGCCGCCGAGCTCGGCGACGCGCTGGTGGCGCCGGTGCTGGCCTACGTGCCCGAAGGCCGCGTCACGCCGCCCGACGGCCACATGCGCCACGCCGGCACGATCAGCGTGCCCGAGGCGGCCTTCAAGGCGGTGCTCGACGGCGCGGCGCGGTCGTTCGCGCAGCACGGCTTCACCGACATCGTCCTCCTCGGCGACAGCGGCAACTACCAGCCGGCGCTGCAGGCCGTGGCCGAGGCGCTGAACCGCGACTGGCGGCGCACCCCGGCACGCGCGCATTTCATCGCCGACTACTACCTGGCGGCGCAGCAACCGTTCCACCGGCGCTTGCGCGCGCACGGCCTGAGCGACGCGCAGATCGGCACGCACGCCGGCGCCGCCGACACGGCGCTGATGCTGGCCGTCGACCCGAGCCGGGTCTGGCTCGACAAGGCCGCGGCGCAAGCCGACGGCGTGTCCGGCGACGCGCGGCGTGCCAGTGCCGAGCTCGGCAAGCTCGGCACCGAGCTCATCGTGCAGCGCAGCGTCAGCGCGATCCGCCAGGCCACCGCCGCAGCGCGCTAAAGGTCAACGCGCAGGCCCCCACCGTCGTTCAACCCGCAAACTCCGCCCACACCCATGACCCGAATTCCGTTGTTGCTGCTCGGCCTGTTCACTGTCCAGGCGCATGCCCAGGGCGCGTCGGCGCCGCAGGCCGCCGCCGTCCAGACCCCTCCCGGCGTGATGCCGGTGCCCGACCCGAAGAACCTGTACAGCGAAACCGCAGCCGGCAAGATGAGCCCGAACGTGGCCGGCGCGCTGGAGCGCATCTACGTGCCCAACCACAAGGCGCACACGGTGTCGGTGATCGACCCGGCCACGCTGAAGGTCACGCACACCTTCAAGGTCGGGCTGTACCCGCAGCACGTGGTGCCGAGCTGGGACCTGAAGACGCTGTACGTGGCCAACAACGCCGAGAACAGCGACAAGGGCAGCCTGACGGTGGTCGACCCGCTGACCGCCAAGCCCGGCAGGACGATTCCGGTCGAAGACCCGTACAACATGTACTGGACGCCCGACGGCAAGCACGCCATCGTCGTCGCCGAGGCCTTCAAGCGGCTGGACTTCCGCGACCCCAAGACCTTCGCGCTCGACTTCAGCATCGCCACGCCCGAATGCAACGGCATCAACCATGCCGACTTCAGCATCGACGGGCGCACGGCCTTCTTCACCTGCGAGTTCAACGGCGCGGTCACCAAGATCGACCTGGCCAGCCGCAAGGTGCTGGGCACGATCCAGCTCAGCCGCTACTTCGACCGCCCCGACGCGCTGGCGCTGGTCAAGGTGGGGCTGAAGACGCCGAAGTACGTGGCCGACCCGAAGGCCCCCGGCGAGCAGATCTGCGTCACGCCCGGCATGCCGCAGGACGTGCGCTTTTCGCCCGACGGCAAGACGCTGTACGTGGCCGACATGATGGCCGACGGCGTGCACGTGGTCGACCCCGAGACCTTCAAGCAGTTCGCCTTCATCCCCACCGGCGTCGGCGCGCACGGCCTGTACCCCAGCCGCGACGGCAAGCTGCTGTACGTGGCCAACCGCGGCAGCAACTACGTGCACGGCAAACCCAAGGGCAAGGGCAGCGTATCGGTGGTCGACTTCGCATCGGGCAAGGTGCTGAAGACCTGGCCGGTGCCGGGCGGCGGCAGCCCGGACATGGGGGGGGTCAGCGCCGACGGCAAGCACCTGTGGCTGTCGGGCCGCTTCGACGACGTCGTCTACCGCTTCGACACCAGCAGCGGCGCGGTCGACTTCGTCGCCGCCGGCAAGCAGCCGCACGGGCTGGCGGTGTGGCCGCAACCGGGCCGCTACAACCTCGGGCATACCGGCAACCTGCGCTGAAGCGGGGCAACGGGCGGGGAATGGCCCGCCGCCCAATAGGCTTGCCCTCGTGGAGACAGACTCCCTGCTGGCAAGGTTCACGCAGGCATGCGAATGGCGGCAGGCGGCGCAAAGCCGCCGAATTGCAAACAGCCAATACCTTCACCGCGGAGGCGCAGAGTACGCAGAGAAAGCGCAGAGGAAATACCTGGAGAAGAAGGCTTTCCGTATTCCTCTGCGAACCTCTGCGTACTCCGCGTCTCTGCGGTGAAGGCTGTTCGTGTTGCGGCTGCTTTGCGCCGCGACCCGCCCTCGCCCAGTTGCGCACGACGGTCGCGCATACTTCCCCGGCATCACGGAAAAAGGCCTCGCCATGCTGCGACTGTTTCGAAGGGCCGCGACCACTTGTCTATCACCGGCCCCGAGATCCTGGAGCCTGTGGTGCGGGCCTACGCCGACGTGCTGAGCGCGATCGCCACCGGGCGATAGCCGCACGTGGCCGGGTGCGGCGCGAAGCTCAACGCATCTCGAACAGTTCCTGGTGGAAGCGCGCCGGCGGCAGGCCGTGCGCCAGCAGGTCGGCGCGCAGCGCCTGGCCGAAGCGCGGCGGGCCGCAGAACCAGATGCTCGCGTCGCGCCAGTCGGGCAGCGCCGCACGCAGCCGCTCGCCGCTGAGCAGGCCATCGCGGGCATCGACCAGCAGGTGCAGCCGCACGCCGGCGGCGCGCGCATCGGCTTCGAGCTTGTCGATCGCCGCACGTTCGAACACCGTGGTGGTGTGGAACAGGTCGACCGTGCCGCGCCCGCCTTCGGCCGCCAGATGTCTCATGCGCGCGACGAAGGGGGTGATGCCGATGCCTGCACCCACCCAGATCTGGCGCGCCGAGCCATCGTCGAAATCGAAGCAGCCGTACGGGCCTTCGACCGTCACCGGCATGCCCGGCTTCAGATGCTCGCGCAGCCGCGCGGTGTGGTCGCCCAGCGCCTTGGTGATGAAGGTGATGCGCGGGTCGGCCGCATCCCATGCCGAGGCGATGGTGTACGGGTGCGCGCCCTCGCGCCGGCTCGACGTGGCAAAGGCGAACTGGCCCGGCGCATGCCCCGGCCAGCCCGGCTGCAGCGCGATGCGCGACTCCAGCACGTCCAGCTCCGGGTAGTACTGCAGCCACTCGATGTGACCCTGCACCCGGCGCGCCGCGCCGATGCGCCCGAGCAGCGCCCACAGCGCGGCAAAGCTGCCGCCGGCCAGCAGCGCGGCCAGCAGCCAGCCGATCGGCTGGCGCCAGTAGTCGAACTCGACCAGCACCAGCGCGTGCCAGACCAGCGCCAGGAAGGCCAGCGCCAGCAGCGTGTGGGTCTTGGCGAAGAGACGGTACGGAAAGCGCTTGACCAACGCGAGCACGATCAGCAGCGCCGCCGCATAGAAGGCCCACTCGCCGACCGACTCGGCCAGCTTGCGCTGCGCGCCGAGCCAACCCTGCAGCGTGTCCAGGTCGGGCGCCGGCCGCGGGCCGCGCCGCGGCCGCTCCAGCCAGCCCCAGCCGACCATCCAGCGGGTGCCCTGCGCGAACCACCAGTGCGCCACGCCCAACGCCAGCGCGGCGATGCCCAGCCACTTGTGCAGCCGGTACATCTTGTCCAGCCCACGCAGATGCGGCTCCAGCCACTTCGGCCGCAGCGCCAGCAGCAGCGCCAGGCTCATCGCGCCGATGGCGAGGATGCCGCTCCACTGCAGGAACGCTGCACGAAAGCTGAAGTAGCTGAAGCGCTGCGGCAGCGGCGTGGCGGCCAGCCACCACAGCCCGCTGAGCAGCAACGCTGCGGTCACGAAGAACAGTTTGATCGGCTTCATCGGGTCATCACCGGCGCAGGCATGAACACAACGCCGGGCAGCATGACACCGCCATGTTGCCGCAATGCAAACCGCCGCCTGCGGCGCGCAACGGCATTGACCTCGCGCAAAACAACGGCAAGGCCATCGACCGTGTCGCGCGGCAGCCGTGGCCGCCCGGCGCGGGTACCATGCGCTCGACCATGCCAACCACCGCCGCGGCGAAACCCCGAGCCTGCGCAGCGTGACGCCACCCGCCGCCTTCGACCGCTTCGTGCAGGCGCTGCCGAAGATGGAGCTGCACTGCCACCTGCTCGGCACGGTGCGGCGCCAGACCTTCGAGGACCTGGCGCGGCGCGAACGCGCGCCGCTGCCGGCGGCCGACATCGAGGCCTTCTACACGCGCGGCGAAAAACCGGTCGGCGTGCTGCGCGTGCTGCGCGCGCTGGACCGCTGGCTGCTGACCCGCGCCGACGATTTCCACCGCCTGAGCTACGAGTACCTGCAGGACGCGGCGCAGCACGGCGTGCGCTACGCCGAGTTCTTCTGGAACCCGACCGGCACCGCGCAGGTGTCGGGCCTGCCGTACGCGGCGGTGCTGCCGGCGATCCGCCGCGCCATCGCCGATGCGCGGGCCGACTTCGGCATCGTCGGCCGCCTGGTGCCGGCGATCGACCGCGAGGCCGGCGCGGCCGCGGCGATGGAAATGCTGCAGTGGGTGATCGAGCACCGCGCCAACGAGGTGCCCGGCATCGGCATCGACTACCAGGAAGCAGTCGGCCCGCCGCAGCTGTTCGTCGAGGTCTACGCCGCCGCGCGCCGCGCCGGGCTGAAGACCACCGCGCACGCCGGCGAATTCGGCCTGCCCGCGGCGAACGTGCGCTGCGCGATCGACGAACTGCGCGTCGACCGCGTCGACCACGGCTACACCATCGTCGACGACCCGGCGCTGACAGCCCAGGCGCTCGCGTCGGGCGTGGTCTTCACCGTGGTGCCGACCAACTCGTACTACCTGCGCACGCTGCCGCCCGAGCGCTGGGCTGCCGAACACCCGATCCGCCGCATGCGCGAACTCGGCCTGCGCGTGCACCCGAACACCGACGACCCGACGCTGCACCATGTCACGCCCAGCCGCGCCTGGGCGATGATGGTGCGCGACTTCGGCTATTCGATCGCCGACCTGCGCCAGTGCCTGCACAACGGCCTGGACAGCGCCTGGATCGACGCCTCGACCCGCGAAGCCTGGCGCAGCGAATGGAGCGCACAGTTCGATGCGCTGCGCGCCGAGTTGCCGCATCCCTGACCCTGGAGCCTGCCGTGAACCTGCCCCGACGTGCCGTCGTCTCTTCGCTGACCACCCTTGCCCTGGCCGGCGCCGCGTTCGCCGCCGGCGCGCAAGCGGCGTGGCCGACGCGGCCGATCACGCTGGTCGTGCCCTACAGCGCCGGCGGCAGCCTGGACGCGACGACGCGGCTGGTGGCGAGCCGGCTCGCCGAGCGCATCGGCCAGCAGGTGCTGGTCGAAAACGTCACCGGCGCCGGCGGCAGCCTGGGTTTCGCCAAGGTGATGCAGGCCGCGAGCGACGGCCACACCTTCCTGATGGCCGGCGATTCGCCGCTGAACCCGAACGCCCCGCCCGGCGGCCCGTACTACAAGGTCGACGTGCTGAAGGAACTGCAGCCGGTGGTGCTGGTGAACACCGCGCCGATGGTGCTGGTGGCACAGCCGGCGCTGGCGGCCAACAGCCTGGGCGAACTGATCGCGCTGGCGAAGAAGCAGCCGGGCAAGCTGTCGTACGCCACCTCGGGCATCGGCACGCTGCCGCACCTGGCCACCGAGATGATCAAGCAGGTCGCGCAGATCCACATGGTGCACATCCCGTACCGCGGCGGCTCGCAGATCGCCAACGACGTGGCCGGCAACCAGGTCGAGCTGGCGATGCTGATCGCCGCCTCGGCCGCGCCCTACGTGCAGTCGAAGACGGTGAAAGCGCTGGCCGTCACCAGCGACAAGCGGCTGGCGCTGCTGCCCGGGGTGCCGGCCGCGGCCGAGACGCCGGGCTTCAAGGGCTTCAACGTCGTCAGCTGGGCCGGGCTGTACGCGCCGGCCAGGGTGCCGGCCGCCGTGGTCAACCGCATGAACCAGGAGGTCGACGAGGTGCTGAAGACGGCAGCGGTGCGCGAGGCGCTGGCCAAGGCCGGCGCCGTGCCGGGCGGCGGCTCGCCCGCGGCCTTCGCCTCGTTCATCCAGCAGGACCGCGCGAAGATCGCCAAGGTGCTGCAGGTGACGTCGCTGCGTGAGTGAGGCGCCGATGCGGCCCGTCTGGCTCGACGCCGACCCCGGTTTCGACGACTGGCTGACGATGCTGATGCTGGCCGCGCACCCGCGGCTGCGCTGGCTGGGCCTGAGCGTGGTCGCCGGCAACGCGCCGCTGCCGGTGACGCTGGCCAATGCGCTGCGCATCCGCCACCACTACGGGCTGCAGGTTCCCGTGCATGCCGGCTGCGCGTTGCCGCTGGCCGGCGCGCTGGAGACGGCGCAGCGTGTGCTCGGCGCGCAGGGCATGGCCAGCACCGGCCCGGGCCTGCCCGAGGTGGACGCCGTGGCCGACAGCGACGATGGTGTCGCCGCGATGCTGCAGGCGCTGCGCGCCAGCCCCGCGCCGGTGACGCTGCTGGCGATCGGCCCGCTGACCAACGTCGCACGCGCGCTGCAGGCCGCGCCGGACATCGTCGCGCACATCGCCGAGCTGGTGCTGATGGGCGGCTCGACCGAGCGCGGCAACCACACGCCGGCGGCCGAGTTCAACATCTATGCCGACCCCGAAGCGGCCGACGTCGTATTCAACGCCGTCGGGCTGAAGCGGCGCATGTTCGGCCTGAACCTGTGCCGCCAGGTGCTGCTCGAGCGAAGGCATGTCGAGCAGGTGCAGGCCTGGCCGGGGCAGCGTGCGGCGTGGCTGGCCGGTCATCTGGACGCCTACCAGCGCATCCGCAGCCGCGATGGCAGCGTGCCGATGCCGCTGTACGACCCGGTGGTCGCGGCCTGGCTGTGGCAGCCCGAGTTGTTCGGTTTCCAAAGCGCCCGCGTCGACATCGAACTGCAGGGCCGCTTCACGCGCGGCATGACGGTGTGCGACTTCCGCGTCAGCGACGCGCGGCCGGCGAATGCCGAAGTCGCGATGACGGCCAGCGCTGCGGCGGTGATCGAGCTGCTGCTGCGCTCGGCACGCCAGGCGCTGCAGCCGGCGTAGCCGACCCGACCCCAGGCACTGCGCGGCATGCTGCTCGTCTTCGGCTCGATCAACCTGGACATTGCGTTCGACGGCGAGCGGCTGCCCACGGCCGGCGAAACCGTGCTCGGCCGCGGCTGGCGCATGTCGCCCGGCGGCAAGGGCGCCAACCAGGCGCATGCGGCGCAGCGCTACGGGTTGGCGACCACGCTGGTCGGCGCGGTGGGCGACGACGACTTCGCCGCGCAGGCGCTGGCGCAGCTGCGCCCGGC
>DAORHX010000025.1:0-17713 GCA_035438245.1 Rubrivivax sp. | reverse complement strand
GGACCCTGAGCCGGGTCCCGCTGATGCGCCGGGGAAGCGACGGAAACGGCGCCGAGCCGGTCACGTCGACCGGCTCGGCGGTCGATACACCGGTCGATACACCGCAATCCAAGCGCTCCCGCTACCCTTGGGGCCGGTGTTGGACCTTGCGCGCGGGGCGTTTGAAACTCCTATCGTCCAGCCTGATGGGCATGCTGGCGCGCTGAGCGGTTCGCTGACGCGCGCCGCAACGCGAGCGCTGCCAGTACCGGCACTGGCGCTGACCGTTGTTTCAGCTCTTCGTGACCCGCGACGCCTGACGGCCGCGCGGCCCGGCGATGCCGTGCGCGAACCGGCTGCGCGCCAGCGTTCGCGAAGGCAACTCGCCGAACATCTTGGCGTACTCCTGCGCGAAGCGCGCAAAGTGCCAGAAGCCGCGCCGGGCAGCCGTGTCGTCGACCCGGGTCGCCGGCGTCGGGTGCAGCAGATCTTGCCGCGCTGCGTTCAGGCGCAGGCTGCGCAGATAGGCCAGCGGGTTGACGCCGTACACGTTGCGGAACGCGTACTGCAACGCGCGGCGCGAGCAGCCGACTGCTTCGCACAGCTCCTGGATGCTCAGGTGGTCGTCCATGCGATCGAGCATGACGCGCCGGGCGCGCTGCACGATGCGCGGATAGCCCGTGGCGCGCAGCCGCACTGCGGACTCGTCGGCGTGGCCGAGCCGGCCGGTCAGATCGTCGATCAGATCGTCGATCAGTTGCGCGCGAGCTGCTGCCGCGTTGAGCGCCGACGTCGCTTCACCCAGCGACGCCAGCAACGCCAACCAGGTCTGCCCGAGCGGGTCGCTGCTGGCGTCGGACCAGGTGTCGCGCGACGCCAGCAGCCGGCGCCATCGCTCCGCGCTTTCCGCGTCGCTGTCGGGCAGCAGCAGGTCGCGATGGATCGCGATGCCGGTGCACACCACATCGGCCGGCGTGCGCAACTCGAATTCGCTGCCGGGGGCGAACGCAATGATCGACTTGGCGCTGATGAGCCGGCCGTTCCAGTAGGCATCTGACGCCAGGCGGCACGACGCCGCCACCGTCACCCAATCGCAGGGGGCACATCCGGTCTGGCGCACGCTCTGGCTGAGCGACTCCTTGAACAGCGTCAAGCCGTCGAAGCTGATCGACCACAGACTGCCCGAGAAGCTGCCGCGCGACAGCTGCTCGTAGCGCTGGTCGAGCGAGCCGAGCGATTGCGCCTGCTCCTCAGGCTCGCGGGTCGTCACGGCCATCACCGAGGCGATGCCGGCCGGCCCGGATGGCTGAAGGGTCTGGGTCGTCATGCTGGGTAGTCGCCGATCATCCGCCGCTGTCCGAACCGAGGCAAGGCGAAGTATGGTTTACCCTGCCGCGCGGCGCCGCGACTCTTGCCAAAAGCGGATAGCCGATCGCGCCGATTGCCGCTTCAATGAGTGGCTGGCTGGCCGGTGCTCGCTCGGGCGTCGGCCCTGGCCACCATGCCACCCCACGCACCGGAGAAGCTCGCCATGACCACCACCACCGACCAGGAAAGGACCGTTCTGGGTGCCTGCCCGCACGACTGCCCCGACACCTGCTCGTTTCTGGTGAAGGTCAAGGGCGGGAAGGTGATCTCGGTCCAGGGCAACCCTGACCACCCGTTCACCCAGGGTCGCTTGTGCGCCAAGACCAACCACTACGAGGAGCGTGTCCACCACCCGGACCGAGTCCTCTATCCGATGCGCCGCAGCGGGCCGAAGGGCAGCGGGCAGTTCAAGCGCATCAGCTGGGACGATGCGCTGGGCGAGATCGCCAAGCGCTGGAAGCGCATCATCGCCGAGTCGGGCCCGACGGCGATCCTGCCCTACAGCTACCTCGGTTGCGAGGGGCTGGTCAACGGCCTGACGGTGGGCGACCCGTTCTTCAACAAGCTCGGCGCCACGGTGTCTGAGCGCACCTTCTGCGACTCCGGCGCCTGCACCGCCTACATCATGACGGTGGGCCCAACGCCCGGCATGGACCCCGAGAGCTTCGCGCACTCGAAGTTCATCATCCTGTGGGCTTGCAACATCCTGAGCACGAACCCGCACATGTGGCCGTTCGTCGCCCAGGCGCAGAAGAACGGCGCCAAGGTGGTGGTCATCGACCCGGTGCGCACCAAGGCCGCGGAACTGGCCGACCAGCACATCCGTATCCGGCCCGGCACCGACGCCGCGCTGGCGCTGGCGATGATGAACGTCATCATCGGCGAGAAGCTTACCGACGCCGACTACGTCGCCAAGTACACGACCGGGTTCGACGAGCTGGCGCCGCACGTCGCGCAGTACACGCCGGAGTTCGCGCAAGAGCAGACCGGTGTCGATGCGGCCGTGATCCGCACGCTGGCGCGCGAGTACGCGAAGACGCAGCCGTCGGCGATCCGCATCGGTGTGGGCATCGAGCGCTCGGCCGGCGGCGGCCAGCTGGTGCGCACTCTGACGTGCCTGCCAGCCCTGGTGGGTGCTTGGCGCAAGCCCGGCGGCGGCATCCTCCAGTTGCCGCTGTGGGCCTTCCCGATCAACTGGCCCGGGCTGCACCGCAGCGACCTCTTGCCCCCTGGCACTCGCGTCATCAATCAGTGGGAGATCGGGCGCGCTTTGACCGGCCAGCTGAGGCTCGACCCACCGATCCGTTCGCTGTTCGTCTACAACAGCAACCCCTTGGTCGTCGCGCCCGACCAAGCGCGCACACGGCAGGGCATGGAGCGCGAAGACCTGTTCACGGTGGTCAGCGAGCAGTTCATGACCGACACCGCACGCTATGCGGACCTGGTGCTGCCGGCGACGACGCAGATGGAGCAACTGGACCTCATGTTCTCGTGGGGCCACCTGTACATGACGATGAACGAGAAGGCGATCGAGCCGCTCGGCGAGGCGGTGAGCAACTCCGAGCTGTTCCGCCGGCTGGCGCGCGTGATGGGCTTCGAAGACCCCTTCTTCTACCGCGACGACGAGCAGCTGATGCGCGAGTCGATGGACTGGTCGGCGCCGGCGATGGCCGGCATCACGCTCGAATCGCTGCGTGCGAAGGGGTACCAGCGATTGACGATGCCGGCAGCGGACAAGTTCGCGCTGCACGCCGAAGGCGCCTTCCCAACGCCGTCTGGCAAGGTGGAGCTGAAGGCGTCGATGGCGGCCGCCGGCAACTTCGTGCTGCCGGTGTTCCGCCAGGGCTCCAACGACCACCAGGACGGCGGCCCGTCGCGTGCGCTGCCGACCTGGATTGCGCCGCACGAGGCGGCGCCGACTCATTCGCAGTACCCGCTGTCGATGCTGGCGCCCAAGGCCCATGCGTACCTGAACTCGCAGTACCCGAACCTGAAGCGCCAGCACGCGCACCAGGGGCCGCAGTTCATCCTGATCCACCCGACTGATGCGAAGGTCAGAAGCATCGACGACAAGGCGACGGTGCAGGTCGTCAACGGACGTGGTTCGTTCTTGGCCCAAGCCAAGGTCACCGACGAGGTGATGGCCGGCGTGGTCGTGGCACCGTTCGGCGACTGGATGTCGCAGGTCGATGGCGGTGCGACGCCGGCTGCACTCACGCCCACCGCCTATGCGGACCTCGGCCGCGCGCCGACCTTCTCGGACAACCGGGTTGAAGTCAGCCTGCCGCGGTGATCAGGGAGTTGCCAGCATGACCCATGTTGTCACTGAAAGCTGCGACGCTTGCCGCTTCACTGAATGTGTCGCCGTGTGCCCGGTGGAGTGTTTCCATGCTTCACCCGAGAGGCTGTACATCAACCCCGTCGTCTGCATCGACTGTGGGGCCTGTGTGCACGCCTGTCCGGTGCGCGCGATCGTCGACAGCGTCGATCTGAGCGATGAGCAGGAGTACTGGCTCGACATCAACCGCGACCAGGCGAAGGCGTTGCCGATACTGCGCGGCAAGACCGAGCCGCTGCCCGGAGCCGAGCAGCGGCGCGCCGCGCTCGGCTACTGATCGCGCTGCGGGCGAGTTCGCGATGACCGCGCAGGCGCGCATCGCCATCATAGGAAGCGGCCCGGCCGGCTTCTACACCGCCGAGGCGCTGCTGCGCGCGCTGCACGATTGCAGCGTCGACATGTTCGAGCGCCTGCCGATGCCCCATGGGCTGGTGCGCTACGGCGTCGCACCCGACCACCAGAAGCTCAAGCAGGTGATGCTGGTCTTCGATCGCATCGTCGACGACCCGCGCTTCGCGTTGCATGCGGCGGTCGAGGTCGGGCGCGACATCTCGCTGGCCGAACTGCGCGAGCGCTTCGATGCGGTGGTGGTCGCCACCGGCAACAGCGTCGGCCGGTGTCTGGGGATTGCGGGCGAGTCGCTGCCCAACGTCATCGGTTCGGCGCCGTTCGTCGGCTGGTACAACGGCCACCCGGACCACCTGGACACGGCCGTCGATCTGACGGCGACTTCGGCCGTCGTCGTCGGCGTCGGCAACGTCGCGCTCGACGTCTGTCGCCTGCTCTCGCTGCCGCTGGCCGACATTCAGGCGTCGGACATGCCGCAGCCGGTGCAGCAGGCGTTCGCCCGCCGCGGTGTGCGCACGATCCATGTCGTCGCCCGCGGTGCTGTGAACGCGACGAAGTTCACCTTCAAGGAATTTCGCGAGCTGGTCGCTCTGCCCGGCGTGCGCGTGCACCTGTTGCAAGCCGACGGCTGGCCGGAAGCGAGCTTCGCAGCGCCGGCGGACGAGGAAGCAGCCCGGGTCGCGAAGTGGCTGCGCGAGCATGCGCTGCGCAGCCGTGCGCCAGCCGGCGATTTCGTAGACATCTTCTTCTGGTTCCACGCCGAGCCGAGCGAGTTCGTCGGCACCGCGCATGTGCACCAGATGCGCTTGCAGCCGTCGCGCGGCGCATCGGCAGCGTTCGGCGACGCGCCGACGGCGATCGACGCCGGCCTCGTCGTCACCTGCATCGGCTACCGGCACGACCCGCTGCCCGGCGTGCCGTTCGATGCCGCGAGCGGCACCATCCGCCACCGCAGCGGCCAGGTGCTCGATGCCGAGGGCCGCGAAGTGCCGGGTCTGTTCGTCTCCGGCTGGGCCAAGCGCGGCGCGACCGGGATCATCGGCACCAACCGGGCCGACGGCTACGAGACCGCGACGACGATGATCGGCGGCTTGTCCGAGCTGACCCGCCACGCCGCCGCACGTCGCGGGCCCAGCCTGGCGGCGCTGTTCGACGAGCGGCGACTGACACCGATCTCGTACGCACAGTGGCGAGTGGTCGACCGCCACGAGCGCTTGCGCGGCGGCGCCTTAGGCAAACCGCGCGAGAAGCTGCTGTCGCACAGTGAGGCGCTGTCGGTGCTGCGCGACCAATGCGATGCTTGAGACCGTTTCAACCGCCGCGGTCGCGCCGCCAGGGCCGCGCGAGGACGGCGGATGCGAGTCCGCGCTGCAGCCATGGCTGACGCGCCGCTCGACAGGGCCGCGGCATCTTGTCGAGCCGGGTCCGAGCGAAGCGCAACTGCGAATGCTGCTCGCCGCCGCGGCCCACGCGCCGGATCACCTGCGGCTGCGGCCTTGCCGGCTGAAAGTCCTGGAAGGACGAACGCGCATCGAGCTCGGCCTGGCGTTCCAGGACTACCGGCGCCGATGCGCCGGCGGCTGCAGCGAAGACGACCTGGAGCGCGAGATGCAGCGCGCCCTTGCCGCGCCCTGCATGATCGCGGTCGCGGCGCGGATTCGAAGCGACGTCGATGCGGTGCCGCCGCATGAGCAGTGGATCGCGGTCGGCGCGGTGCTCGGCAACCTGATGGCAGTTGTACCGCTACGTCACCCGGCCGGCGCTGTCGGACGAACGGGTGCGGCTCAACGCGGCAGGGCAGGTGGAGCTCAAGCTCAAGACGCCGTGGCGCGACGGGACCACGCATCTGGTCATGAGCCCGCTGGAGTCCATGCAGCGGCTGGCGGCGCTGGTGCCGCGGCCAAGGCTGCACTTGATCAGGTTCCACGGCGTTCTGGCCCCGAACGCCAAGCTGCGCTCGTTGGTGGTGCCGCAGGGGCAAGGGCGCGAGGTGCCACAACAGGCCGCCGAGGCTGCAGCCGCAGCCGGATGCGAGGCTGAGACGGTTCAGGCCCGACCGCACCGCATCAGCTGGGCGCGGCTGCTCAAGCGCGTGTTCGACATCGACATGCAGCACTGCCCGAACTGCGGTGGCAGGGAACTGAAGATCATCGCGGCCATCCTGGAGCGGCCGGTCATCGAGAAGATCCTCACCCATCTGGGCCTGCAGCCGCAGCCGCCGCCCAGGGCGCGGGCGCGCGAGGCGCAGCTGCATCGGGCCGGCTGAGCAGCGCCTGCCGCAGGCACACACCGCCACAAGCCGCCAGGATCGGCTCCCAACATGGAGCAGGGGTGGTGCTGCGCGTCATGTCGGCAAAGGGCTCAGGACATCAGGGTGGACCCTGAGCCGGGTCCCGCTGATGCGCCGGGGAAGCGACGGAAACGGACGGTGGCGACGATAGGCATCCAAGGGTTTCCTGCGACGATTTGCACGCCTCGGCGCGCCTGTGGCCGATACGCGCCGCGCCCGCGCTCGGGCGTTGACGACCAGCGCTGCGCCTTGCCGGATGCAGCGCAGCAGGTGCGGCGATGCGTTCCAGTGAACACTCCGCTGGCACGTTCTTGTTCAGCGCGCGCCGCACCGGACCTGTTCCTTGGTGCCAACATTCTGCTGTTCGTGCCGGTGCAGCAGGAGGGGGACCTTCGTCGAGCCGCCGGGCAACTGAGCGCGCCGCTTGTTGACGCCGTTCACTGCCGGCGAAGGCTCGCCGGGGAGTACCATTGCGGCCATGGCTGTAGCACTTGGCACCGTCAAGGACGGCAAAGTCGTCCTGCAAGGCGTCGCGCTCCCCGAGGGTGCGGAGGTGACCGTCCTCGTAGACGACGATCGTCCCGCCGTCCGGCTTTCGCCCGAGCTGGAAGCCGAGCTCTTGGCCGCCCTCGACGAAGCCGACGCCGAGCAGGGTGGCGCAGGTCCCGAGTTCATCGAAAGCCTGAAGCGCTACGGGTAGCCGTGGCGCTCCCGTGTGTCATCAAGGCTCGCGCTGTCCGCGAGCTCGAAGGCGTTGCACAGTGGTGGGCCGAGAACCGCACAGAGGCTCCCGGTGCAGTCCGCCTCGACCTCGAAGGCGTGTTGTTCGTCATCACAAGACACCCCGGTCTCGGCCAGAAGGTCGAAACAGGCAGACCCATCCAGGTCCGCCGCTACCTCATGAGCCGCACGCAGCATTGGCTCTACTTCCGGGTCAAGAGCAACGTCCTGGAGGTTCTGTCCGTATGGTCGACAGGTAGGGGAAGCGACCCCAAGGTCTGAGGTGCGTGGTGCCGCCGGTAACCAGTCATGATTCGGTCGGTCGTCTCATTCGCCCTCGAGCATGAAAACCGGCGCGCGCCGGTTCGGCAGCAGGGACTACAGCGCATCAGCGACAGCGGGATCAGCGAACAGCTCGATCGCTTCCGGCCTTGGGCAACGGCTCACGCAGCTGCTGCGCGCCCTGCGCCTACGTTCGCCGTGAGCAGCGCCGCGTCTCGCCGCTGCGCCGGCGTGCAGCCGGACAAGTTCGGAGCGCCACAGACCATGACCTCGTCCAAGCCGATCTCGGCAGACCCCACCGTCACGATCTTCCACAACTCGGCCTGCAGCACGTCGCGCCAGGTGCTCGAACTGATCCGCAAGAGCGGCATCGAACCGGTCATCGTCGAGTACCTGAAGAAGCCGCCGAGCCGCGCCGCGCTGGTGGGCCTGCTTGCAGCGCTGGACATCCCGGTGCGCGAACTGCTGCGCAGCAAGGAAGCCCGCTTTGCCGAACTGCGACTCGGCGACACGCACTGGAGCGACGATGAACTGATCGGTTTCATCGCCGCCAACCCGATCCTGATGAACCGGCCGGTCGTCGTCAGCGCACTGGGCGCGCGGCTGTGCCGCCCCGCGCAGCAGGTGCTGGAACTACTGCCACCGGCCTGACGCCGCACACCAGCTGCAACTGCACCCTGCACCACTGCACCACCCGCACCACCTGCACCCCCCGAGCCACCAGCCACAAGGAGGCGAATGTGCGCTACCTCGCCCTCGCGAGCGACTACGACGGAACACTCGCAGCGCACGACCGGGTCGGCGAGCACACGGCGCGCGCGCTGGAACGGCTGAGGACTTCGGGCCGGCGCATCATCCTCGTCACCGGCCGAAGGCTGGAGGACTTGCTGCAGGTGTGCAGCTGCATCCGGTTGTTCGACCTGGTGGTCGCGGAAAACGGCGCGCTCGTCTATGACCCGGCGAACGGGCAACAGACACAACTGGCCGATGCGCCGCCGGCTCGTTTCGTGCAGCAACTGCACGAGCGCGGCGTGCAGCCGCTGGAGATCGGCAAGGTCATGCTGGCGACGCAGGCCGCGATGCGCACCACGGTGCAGGACATCATCTGGGAGATGGGCCTGGAGACCCAGGTGATCGGCAATCGCAACGCCGTCATGCTGCTGCCGGCCGGGGTCAACAAGGCGACCGGCCTGCAATACGCGCTGCGCGAACTGGGCTTGTCCCGGCATGAAGTGGTCGGCGTCGGCGACGGCGAAAACGACCATTCGTTCCTGCGCCGCTGCGAGTGCGCGGTGGCCGTGGCCAACGCCGCCGCTCCGATCAAGGACATCGCCGCCTTCGTCACGCAGGCCGACAACGGCGACGGCGTTGTCGAATTGATCGACGAGCTGGTCGCCGACGACCTGCAGCGCACCAACGGCAAGCTGGAGCGCAACCTGATCCTGCTCGGTCAGCGCGATGACGGCAGCACGGTGCAACTGCCGCCGTACGACCACAACCTGCTGGTGGCCGGGCCTTCGGGCTGCGGCAAGTCCACGCTCACCGCCGGCGTCATCGAGCGGCTGATCGACAAGGACTACCAAGTTTGCATCGTCGACCCCGAGGGCGACTACGGCACGCTGCGCGATGTCGTGGCGCTGGGCAGCCACGCACGCTCGCCGGGTGTCGCCGAGGTCGTGTCCATCCTCGAAGACCCGAAAGTCAATCTGAGCATCAACCTGCTCGGCATCCCGCTCGACGACCGGCCGGCCTTCTTCGCCCAACTCGTTCCGAACCTGCAGGCCATGCGGGCGCGCACCGGGCGGCCGCATTGGCTGGTGCTCGACGAAGCACACCACCTGCTGCCCAGGACCTGGGGCCATGCGGATTCGGTGCTGCCGCTGAAGCTGCACGAAACGATCCTCGTCACGGTGCATCCCGACCATGTCTCGGCGGCAGTGCTGGCGCCGATCGACGTGGTGCTGGCCATCGGCCACTCGCCCGAGCGCACCCTGGCGAAGTTCGCACAGGCGACGGCGGTCGAACTGGCGTGGCCCGAGGGCCTGGCGCACCGTGCCGACCATGTCATCGCATGGTTCGCGCGCGGCGGGCAGGCGCCATTCGTTTTGCGCCCGGAGCATGCGCGCGCCGAACGCATCCGCCACCGCCGCAAGTATGCGGAAGGCCATCTGCGCTGGCACAGCTTCTACTTTCGCGGCCCCGACAACCGGCACAACCTGAAGGCGCAGAACCTGGCGGTCTTCTGTCAGATCGCGCAGGGCATCGACGAAGCCACCTGGCTGTTCCATCTGCGGCGCGGCGACTACTCGCGCTGGTTCCGTCACTCGATCAACGACGAGTTCATGGCCAACGAAGCGCAGCGCATCGAACAGCGCGCCGATCTCGCGCCTTGGCAGACCCGCGAAGCCATCCGCGAGCTGGTGAACGCGCGTTACACGCTGCCCGAATGACGCAGCGCGCTGCGCCCGCAGCGACGCGTCAACCGGGCTTGCCGTAACCCCCGCCGCCTGGCGTCTCGATCACGAACAGGTCGCCCGGCGTCATCTCGGCGCTGCCGATGTGGCCCAGCGCCTCGATCCGGCCGTCGGCGCGCTCGATGCGATTCTCACCAGGCGCGCCGGGGCTGCCGCCGGCCATGCCGAAAGCCGGATGCACGCGGCCGTTGGACAGGATCGACGCGGTCATCGACTCGAGGAAGCGCACTCTGCGCACGCCGCCGTCGCCGTCGCCGCCGCGCCAGCGTCCGGCGCCGCCCGAGCCGCTGCGGATCGTGTAGCTCTCGAGCCGCACCGGGAAACGCGCTTCGAGGACCTCGGGGTCGGTCAGGCGCGAATTGGTCATGTGCGTCTGCACGACCGCGGTACCGTCGAATCCGTGTCCGGCGCCCGAGCCGCCGGACACGGTTTCGTAGTACTGGTGGCGCTCGTTGCCGAAGGTGAAGTTGCCCATCGTGCACGGCCCCGAGGCCATCACGACGCCCAAGGGGCTGGGCTACAGCCTGACCTTCCGCTTCTACCGTCCGCAGGGCGCGGTGGCGCAGCGCAGCTATTTCCCGCCGGCGCTGGTCAGGCGATGAGGGCAAGCAGGCGGGCTCAGCTCGGCGGCCGAGCAGCCGCTCCCAGCTGATGCGGCCCGGCGTGGCCCGGGCATGCTCGACTGCGCAATCGGTAGCGGCTGCGCAATCGCTTGCCTCGTCTGGCTGCACCGGCCCTTGCGGCACCACCCGTGCCCGGCGCGCGGGCCGAAGGCGATGCGGTAAGTGATGGCCGCCGCCTGCAGCGGCCGCAGCGTGCGCGCCTCGTCGCCGTCGGCATCGGGCTCGGCAAGGAAGATCCTGCCCATCTCCTCCACCAGCACGCCCCGGCGCGTGAGCAGCTTCAGCAACCGGGTGATCAGGGTCTGTGATCTCGTCCTACCTGCCCGAGGTGATGGCGCTGTCGGACCGCATCCTGGTCGCCAGGCAGGGCAAGGTGGTGGTGGCGTTCGCGGGCAACGAGGCCACGCAGGAAGGCATCATGTACGCGGCGATTCACTGAGTGCGCCGGAGCCTGGCTTCGGAGACGCTTCAGCCCAGGCTCTTCCAGCTCATGACGCGAGTTTCGCCTACGGCGTAGCTGGTGTCGCCGCCGTACATCAGCGTGAGCGGGGCCGCGTCCGGCCCCGCATAGCCGCGCCAGCGTTCGCCGGGGCGCAGCCAGTCGGCGCCGAAGGTGGCGCCGGACTTGATCTCCACGCCGTGCAGCAAACCCTGGTGCTCGTACACCAGGTCGACCTCGGTGCCGTGGTTGTCGCGCCAGAAGTACAGGTCGGCCTCGAGGCCGCGGTGCCAACGGTACTTGAGCGTTTCGGCAACCACCCAGCTCTCGAACACCGGCCCGCGCATCGCGTGCGTCGCCAGCGTCCGGGGGCTGTCGATGCGCAGCAGATGGCAGAGCAAGCCGGTATCCAGAAAATACAGCTTGGGTGTCTTGACCAGGCGCTTGCCGAAGTTGCGATGGAAGGGCGGCAGCAGCCGCACCAGGTAGCTCGCCTGCAGCACTTCCAGCCAAGCGCGCGCCGTAGGCTGGCTGATGCCGCAGTCGGCTGCCAGCGCATTCAGGTTGAGCAACTGCGCGGTGCGCGCGGCGCACATCAGCACGAAGCGACGGAAAAGCGTCAGGTCGGCGATGCGCAGCACCTGGCGCACATCGCGCTCGACATAGGTGGCCACGTAGGCGGCGAACCAGGCGCTGGGGGACTCTGCCGCGCTGCGCCGGACGTCAAACAGTGCGGGATAGCCGCCGCGCCACAACGCTTCCTCCAGCGCCGGTGTGGCCTGCCCGGGCGCCCGCACCGCCGTGATCTCGGCCCAGGACAGCGGCAGCAACTGCAGGTAGGCCGCGCGCCCGGCGAGCGACTGGCTCACGTGGTCGCGCAGGCCGAACTGCTGCGAGCCGGTGACGACGAACTCGCCCATGCGACCGCGCGCATCCACGACGCCCTGCAGGTACGACAGCAGGTCCGGCGCGCGCTGCACTTCGTCGAGCACGGCGCCGGCGGGCAGGCCGGCGAGGAAGCTGCGCGGATCGGCCAGCGCGCGTTCGCGCGTGTCCAGGTCTTCCAGCGACAGATAGGGTTTGTCCGGAAAGGTCAGGCGTGCCAGCGTCGTCTTGCCCGACTGGCGGGGGCCGGCGAGCGCCAGCACCGGGAAGGCGCTCGCCCACCGCGCCAGTGCGGCGCTTGCGGTGCGGGAGATCAGGTCGAGCATGAATCGCATTGTACAGATTGAAAATTGCAAATTCAAAATGTACAAACTATCGAAGCGAGAAGATGCCACAAAGACGTGGAGGCGATGTCGCCGGACGACCGCGCGCAACGCCGTTTGACGGCGGCCATCTGCCGGTGGATCAAAGCCATCCGGTCGCAGGGCCGCGATCGTCAAGGCGAACGCCCGCAACGCGCCGTGAGCGGGCGTCTGTTTGTCTACGCTCGGGCGGTGATTGGTCGCTCGCGGCGCCGGTGTCTGGTCAAGTGCTCAACGCCCAGTGCCCACCCGGCGCTTCGGCGATGCGGCCGTCGTCGCGCAGCTTCAGCAGATGCGCCAGCAGCGAGCGCCGTGCCATCGCATGCAGCTTGGGCGGCACGTCGTCGTAGACCGCGGCCAGCAGCTGGTCCGTCGCATGCGCATCGCGGCCGGTGAAGGCCTGCAGCACCTTGGCCTCGCGCTTCAGCCGGTGCGCGACGATCTGCTGCATCGCGTCGCGCGGGCGCGGCATCAGGAAACCGTGGCCGGGGGCCAGCCAGTCCAGATCGAGTTCCATCAACTCGCGCAGCGAACTCAGGTACGCGCCCATGTCGCCGTCGGGCGGGTTGATGACCACCGTCGAGCCCTGCATCACGTGGTCGCCGGTGAACAACATGCGCTCTTCGTCCAGCAGGTAGCACAGGTGGTTGCCGGCATGGCCGGGGGTGTGGATCACACGCAAGGTGCTGTCGCCGGGCAGCTGGAAGACCTCGCCGCCGCGCAGCGGCACGTCGGGCTGGAAGCCGGTGTCCTGCCATTCGGCATGCAGCGCGGCCATGCCGTGCAGCGCCGCGCCGGTGCGCGCCTTCAGCGCCTGCGCCGCGGGCGAATGGTCCTTGTGCGTGTGCGTGACGAAGATCCAGCGGATGGGGCCCGGCGCCGCATCGACGATGGCCTGCACGTGCGCGTCGCTCACCGGGCCGGGGTCGAGCGCGGCCCATTCGTTGTCGGCGCCGCCGCCGATCAGGTAGCAGTTGGTGCCGGGGCCGGTCATGATGCTGCCGTTGTCGGCGGTGACGCGGATCAGCCGCGGCGACAGCCGCAACGGGCTGGCTGGCGCCAGCTCGTAGCTGGCATGGCCGCGGCCGTCGGGGTCGACGCGGCCGATCTCGGCATAGGCCGGCTCGTCGGGCATCACCGGGAGCAGGCCCTTCGAGCCGGTGGCCAGGCGCGGCATGATGCACGGCACCTGTTGCAGCGCGCGCGCGTGGGCCAGCACCGCGTCGACGTCGCCCAGGCGCTGCAGCAGCTCGAGGATCTTGAAGGTCGGTGGTGCCAGCTTCAGCTCCTTGCGCCGCTGCAACCCTTCGGCGGGGGTCAGCCAAAGCTGCGCGTCGGTCTCGTGGCCGTCCTGGCTGGCCACCTGCAGCTCGGGCACCTCGGTGACGAAGAAGCGCGTGTCGTAGCGCTTGGGCACGCCCGGTGGCGTCAGCCAGTGGTCCAGGTAGGCGATGCGCTCGGCCGCCAGGTGGATGCCGAAGCGCCGGCAGATCGAGGCCATCGTCAGCTCGCGCCGGTTCAGGGCAATGCGCTGCGTGGCGATCTGCGCCAGTTGCTCGGTATCGAGATGCGAGCGGTCCTGCGCCGCCGCATAGAGCAGCCCGGCCTCCTCGAAACATTCGCGCAGCGCCGCGAACCAGTAGGCCAGGCCGCCTTCGGTCAGGCCCAGGCGCGCGCTGGCCTGCGCGTCGTCCAGGCCGCTGCACAGCGCGCAGCCTTCGGCATCCGCCGCATCGAGCAGCCCGCCGGGGAAGACGCTGGCGCCGCTGTGGATGTCGCCCTCGCGCGGCGCGCGGCGCATCAGCAGCACCTGCATGCCGGCGTCGCTGCGGCGCAAGACCACCACCGTGGCGGCCTGGCGCACGGCGGCGCCGGGGGTGGGGGTCCACGATCTGGCGGTGATCGAGGCGGGGGCGAAGTCGGAGGTCGTGCTCATGGCGGCGAGCGTAGCGCAGTCGAAGAGACACTGCCCGCGGGCTGCTGCGGGCGAGGGGCAGCGCGCAGGGCCAGTGCGCTCAGGCGTGGGGCGAGCCGGCGTCGTCGCGGCGCGGCTGCGGCGAATCTTGAGGAGACGCAAGCGAAAGATGGCGACGCAGCCAGTCCCTGGCCAGTCAGTCCGGCAACCCGGCCCCCAACACCGCGGAAGCCACGCCTTGTGTGGCGCCCCGTCACAGACAATGACCATTTCGTGCAGACCGTCGGGAGGAAGAATGTATCCATGGCTTTGGTTCTGGGCACCTCAAGTCCACTTCCCCTGGAGCGGCGACGTCGCCCAGCAGATCGAACCGAGCACCCAGTGGTTCTTCGGGAGCATCAAGCCCGGCGCCGGCAACGCACGCATCGAGGAGAAGGCCTTCGCCGTCGCCTCCTACGGCAAGCAGCTCGGACACATCGCCGAGGTGCTCATCGATCTGGCAGAAAGGTCGGGCCACCTGGGGCCGCAAGCTGCCGACTCGCTCGAGGAGCTCAGGCGAATCCGCGCCGAGATCGATGAGGTCAAGAAGGAGGAGTACGCGCTGCAAGACGCCGAGCTGGCAGCCGCCGTTCAGAAAGCCAGGCGCCAGGGCGGAGAGCGCTATGAAGCGCTGGCCAGGCGGCTCGCGCCGCTGCTGGCGGGCAGGGGCGCCTGAGCCCCGAGTGGACGTTTCCCGGCAGGTCGGAGCGCTCGCGGCTGAGTTGGCGCCGAGATTGCCAACAATGCCAAGTCTTTGTATGATTCAGTCCAAGTTGGCAACCGGGAGGGCCTGATGAGTGTGGCAAGCGCGCCAGGCATCGAACAGGCGGCGATCCTGCCGGTCAGCGTGCCGAAGGGGGTGGACCCTGCGGCGGCCTCGTCGATGGTCGAGGCCCTGGAGAAGGCCATGGTCGTGCTCGCCGGCGCCGGCCAGGCGTCCGTGATTGCACGGGCCGACCGGCTGGCCGCACTCGCCACCGGCATGCTCGAGCCGAGCATCGAACTGGTCGAAGACCGGGTGCACCGCATGAAGACGCTGCAGCAAGTCTTCGCCGAGGGCGACTGGCTCACCGCCGAGCAGATCAACGCCCTGCAGGCCGAGCCGCCGGCGAACAAGTCGCACCCGGCGAGCGACTGGAAACGCCGCGCCCGCATCTTCAGCGTCAACTACGGCGGCAAAGAATATTTCGCGCGCTACCAGCTCGACGCGCTGTACCAGCCGCTGCCGATCATCAAGGACCTCCTCAAGGCCTTCGGCGAGGTGGCCGACCCGTGGGTGCTGGCGGCCTGGTTCCATTTCCCGAACGCCTGGATCGCCAGGCCGGGCGGTGCGGGCCGCGTGCGCCGCACGCCGATGGCGCCGAAGGACGCGCTGGACCAGCGTGAAGCGGTGCTGAACGCCGCAGCGCAGAGGCAGGCCAGCTACGTCGCATGAGCTGCGGCCTGCCGCTACCGGGCCCGGCCGAAGACTTCACCGTGCGCACCGTGACGTCGGCCGAGGTCGGCGTCTGGTACCACGTCTACAGCACCCTCGGCCACCCGCACACCACCGCAAGCAGCTTCGCCGAGGGCTGGGGCAACACGCGCTTTGCCCCCATCGCCCAAGCCGACGGCACGGCGCTGCACACCTACTACGTGGCCAGCACGGCGCAGGCGGCGTACATGGAGTCGGTGCTGCACGATGTGGCCTTGTCCCCGCCCGGCAGTTTCGAGGTTGATAGGCTGCGCCACTACTACCTGGCGAAGCTGGAGCTGCCCGCGTCGTTGCGGTGTGTCAGCTTTCATACGCACGACCTGCCGCGGTTGCAGCAGATGTCGAGAGCGCAACTGATCGACAGCCTGCCGGCTTGCTACCCCGAAACCCGCGCGTGGGCTCAGGCCGCCTATCTGCAACGGCCGCAGGCGCAGGCGATCAGCTACGGCTCGAAGCGCAACGACGCCGGCCGCTGCCTGATGCTGTTCAAGCAGCGCATGCCCGACCCGCCGTTCCAGATCCTGGCGGTGGAGCCCCTGGCCATCGGCGCCCGGCGCGCCGAGATCCTCGCGCTGGTACGCAGCCTCAGGCTGCACGAGGTGTAGACCCGCGCAGACCCCGGCGGCCATCCGGCGGCCGGCGCGAGCCTCACAACAGCCACTCGATCGGCAGCAGCGACAGCAGCCGCACCGCGGCGCGCAGCCCGTGGCTGCTACCCGGCTCGGTGTCGTGCAGCACGACCTGCTCGTCCTGCCGTTCCAGCCATTGCAGCGCCCCGCGGGGGCCGAGGCGCAGCTCGTAGCTGTGCTGGGCAATGTCGGTGGCGAAGGCGTCGGCGAGCCGGCCCGCCAGCGCCGCGCTGTCGATGACGAGGCCCATCTCGGTGTTCAGCCGTGCCGAGCGCGGATCGAAGTTGAACGAGCCGACGAAGACGCGCGCGCGATCGACGGCGAAGGTCTTGGCATGCAGGCTGGCTGCCGAACGGCCGATGCGCGCGCGGCCGCTGGCGCCCGCGCGCGACGCCGTCGGCTTCATCTCGTACAGCGCCACGCCGGCTTCGAGCAGCGCCTTGCGCCGCTTCGCGTAGCCGGCATGCACGGCGGCCACGTCGGTCGCGGCCAGCGAGTTGGTCAGCACCGAGACCTTCACGCCGCGCCGCGCCAGCGCGGCAAAGGCGGCGACGCCGGCGGCGCCGGGCACGAAGTAGGGCGACACCAGCTGCAGTTCGCGCAGCGGTTCGCCGAGCGTGGCGCGCAGGTGGCGGCCGATCAGCGCCTCGGGCGGGGCGCGGTCCAGCCCCTTGGCGGGGTCGTCGCTGACCAGGCGCGCGGTGGTCCATTCGAAGGCCAGCGCGCCGCCGAGCGTGCGCTGCACGAAGTCGGACCCGTGCAGCGCCCGCATGTAGGCGGCGGCCGCAGGGTCGTGTTCGATAAGCGATGCGCGTGCGGCCAGGGCGTCGAGATCGGCGCGGTCGGCGGCGGGCAGGAGGCGATCCACCGCGTACGCCGAGCCGCTGTTCCAGTAGCGCTCGAAGTCCTTCGCCACCTCGTGCACCACCGGGCCGACCGCCAGCACGTCCAGGTCGAGGAACAGCCGTTCGTCGTCGGCATCGAAGTATTCGTCGCCGACGTTGCGCCCGCCGACGATCGTCGCCTGGCCGTCGGCGGTGAACGACTTGTTGTGCATGCGCCGGTTCAGGCGCGCGAAGTCGATCAGGTAGCCGAGCCAGCGCGCCCAGCGCTGGGCGAAGGGGTTGAACAGCCGCAGCTCGATGTTCGGGTGCGCATCCAGCACGCGCAGCAGCGGGTCCAGCCCGGCGGTGTTGTTGTCGTCGAGCAGCAGGCGCACGTGTACGCCGCGCTCGGCGGCGCGGTGCAGCGCCTCGAACAGCAGCGTGCCCGACAGGTCGGCGCGCCAGATGTAGTACTGCAGGTCGAGCGAACGCTGCGCGGCATCGGCCAGCAGCACGCGCGACGCGAAGGCGTCGCGCGCGTCGGCCAGCGCGACCACATCCTGATCCGAAAATGGCAGACTCCGTCGGAGCAAACGCTCGCACACGATGCTTTCGGCAGTGGGGTAACATTCCATCCCTCGCAGATTGTGGTATCTCCCATCCCACCCTTCTTGGGGTTTTCCCAATATCTCAGGAATCGCTGCCAGTTTTTGCGAAGTCAGGT
>DAORHX010000024.1:0-17844 GCA_035438245.1 Rubrivivax sp. | reverse complement strand
GGCTGGACAAGCCGATCGGCGTGTCGACCTTCGAGCTGACGCGGGCGCTGCCGGCGTCGCTGCAGTCGGCGCTGCCGAGCATCGATGCGATTGAGGCGGAGTTGACCGACAGGATCGGTGGCGGCGAACGGTCGGACGATTTGAGGCCAGCGTCTGCCTGAGCACGTCTGGAAGGAGCCGAAGGTCAGTGCTGCAGCGGTTTCAGCCATTGATCCACAGCAGCATGACTCAGGCTACGCTACCGCTTCGCCCACTGCTTGGCTTCCTTCTTGGCTAGGAGGCACAGCGCTTCCAGGTCTTGGCGCTCGGATGCCTTGCCCGGCAGCAGGGGCTCACCATCGCCCGTCAGCACCCAGTGCAGATTGGGGTGTGCCAGCGATCGAACGGCATAGCGGCCGAATTTGGCCAGCGACTCGCTGTCGAGGAACGACTCACCGTCGCGCAGTCGGCTCAACGTCGATGGATTTGCATGTCCTAGATGGCGACTGATCTCCGCATCGCTCTCGTTTGTAAGGCCCAAAAGCACAGCCACACGCGAGCATTGGTCGCGCAGCAACTTGCGGTCACGCTTGCGTCGTGGCATTTGACATTATCATACAATTATTGATAATATCGTTGGAACAGAGCGGAGAACAGGGCATGCAGGAGATCAAGTTCTACCGAGCCAACGAAGAGCCCTACGGCCGCTTTAGCAACCTCTTCAAGCGCTCGATCGTTTTTGAGGGAGAGACGTTCGAGACCTCAGAACACGCCTACCAGGCAGGCAAGCCTCGCAAGCCGCAGGTTCGCGCATGGATCCTTGCAGCGCCGTCGCCCGCGCTCGTGGCAATGGCAGCGCACGGTCTCTACTGGTGGGACATCCGCTCGGACTGGTCGAAGATTAAGTTCGACCGGATGCGCGACGTGCTGCGCGCCAAGTTCAGCCAGCACGACGACCTGCGCGAGCTGCTCCTCTCGACCGGCGATGCGCGCCTCGTGGAGGCCGCGACCGTCGCCACCCCGGTGAACCGCACTTGGGGCGAGGTGAACGGCGTGGGTAAGAACATGCTCGGCAAGCTACTGATGGAAGTGCGCGAGGAACTTCGCGCCGCAGCGACTAAGCCGCCGGCAACTACGGCGGTCCGCCGCGCTAGAAGGGCAGCGGGAACCGCGTTGGCCGCGGCCTGACGTAGCTCGTCACCGCCTCGCAGCAGACCGTGTCGAGAGCAACATAGTCACGAGCTGGCAACATGGGGTCGCCCGCTGCACCCGTCCCCTCAAGGAGCTGAACTGCTCGACTCAGCGTGTCATCGGGTCGCCAGGCGCGCATCAGCCCGCGCGCACCGATGTGGCCGACGCTCAGTGCGGCGATCGACTGCCCCAGCCGCAACGAGTGGTACACCTCGTTGTAACTGGCATCCTGCATCTCTGCGCCCTCATGGCCAGCGAGCAGCGCATGAAGAAAGCCGGCCGTGCACCAGTCGCCGGCACCGGACGTGTCGGCCACGCAGCTGCTACGCAACGCGGGCAGCTCAACCCAGTCAGGCGCGAGCGAATGCTTGCGAAAGCGCAGGCCGCGTGCACCCTGCGTCTGGATCTCGATGAAGCCCCAGGACAGCACATCCGTGAACGGTTCGGGAATGCGGTCGGCGGAGTACTTAACCACGTGCGCGCTCTTGAGCGCCGCCATGAACAGGTCGCGGTTCGGTGAAACGGCCGATGGCTCGAAGAACACCAGTGATCCGCCGGCACGAGCTGCAGCAGCCATGCGGACCGTGCCAGACGTGACGCGGTCAAAGAAGAAGACGTTCGACTCCGCGGCGTAACGATCGAAAGCCGCACCACCGCTGTCCACCAGGTTCTCGTTGAAAGTGCGCGCGCGGCCGCAGACGGGGCAGCCAAAGCTGTAGCGCGGCGCCTGTGTAGGTTCGCCGGCGAACTGGTAGAGCAACGGGCTGGTGAGGGTGCGATCCAAGCGCATGTGCGTCACGTCTGCACCCAGCGCCGTGAACTCACGGTGGATCGCCGCACCGACACGGTCACGCCCGAGCTTCACCAGCGGCACGCTCTCCCAACCCAGGAAGGCAAGGATCGAAAGCACGTTGCCCGTCGATCCTCCGATGCCCGAATAGGCCAACCTGTCCTTCCCATCCAACAACACATCCATTGTGATGAAGCCAGCCCCTGCGATGCGGGAACGTGCACCATCAGGGCGACGGTTGGTAGGCAGGAATGAGTTGGTCAACACGGAAGTGCCATCGCTGGGAGGGAACGCCCTCTACACCCGGATCCAGAGTGCCGGCCACATGGTAGCCGACTGTCTCAAGGTAGAAGATAGGTAGTTCGTAGGACAGCGCAGCAAGCAACATGCCGATTCCCGGTAGTCGGCGGCCAACCGGCGACAAGATGGTTTGTGACATCAAGCCGGGCCCCATCAGGGCGCTTCGGCGCGCATCATGCAGCCGACCTATGGAACGGTAGACGTCCATCGGGTCGGACTCATGGGCACGGATGAAGCTCATGGGCGTCTCCATCCAGTCTTGCTGCCAATACGCCCGATGCTCGAATAGTAGAGCATCAGCGCGCCGAGGGTCGGCGGCTGGGAACGGCAGGACCGGGCACACCTCCTCCGGCGTCCCTAGCTCCCGAAACATGGTTTCCAACGCCGCGCCGGATCTTTCAGAAAGCTGCACCACCCACAGCTTGAGGGAGGCCGCCCCGTCATCCAGCTCCGAGTCTGCCCTGAAACCGTGAATCCAATCGCCACGGTCGTTGGACACGGAGGTGATCTGACCCGCCGGAGCGCAGCTGTCGGCGATCAGCAGGTGGACGCGCAGGGTCGACTGCCGGGACAGCTCATACAGTTGCTTGACCACCGGAAAGCACGTGCAGCGAGACATCCCCGTCGCATCGACCACGACGTCAGTGTAGTCTTTGGCCTGCAGCCAATCCCGCACCTGAAGGCAGGCATTGCGTCCGCCTACCGGCGCGCCGTCGTCCGCCAAGATCGCCACGTCCGTGACCTCGATCGGATTTTTCGCCAACGCAGCCATGCGGGCCTGGCGCTGTGCAGCGACGCTTGCGATGGCGGACGGCACGCCTGGACGCTGCTCGTGGAATATGCGCACTTCGACGTTCGGGAGTGGCGCCAGCAGCGACGGGAAATACAGCACGTCGGGGCTGAAGCCCACGTTGCCGATGAACAGTGTTGGTCCGGCCGTCGGAAAGTAGTGTCTGATGAAATCGTCGACGTCAGCGCTGGACAGATTGGGCACGCCGTTCATGCCTTCTCCTCCAGCGCCGTGCGCAACTGCGACAGGTTGCCCTCAGCAAATCCACCACGACTGAGGGTGAGCCCCTTGGCGACGATCGGCACACCGCCGAGTTCGAACAGCGCCCAAGTTCGACCCTTGCAGTTGTAGGGCTCCACCAGAACCAGCGCCTGGTACGCCAGGGCGTAGTGCAGTACCCTGCTCAGCTCGTCCCGACCATCAAGAAGGTTGAACTCCGCCGAGTGCACGCCAAATGCATTGGCACCATCCGACAGGGGCGCGTTCTCCCTAAGTGTGAGATCCAGGCACCGCTCCCCGATGAAGTCGACCAGGCGTCGCACCTGAGGCGCGTATGGGAAGTCCCACTCGTCGACGAGCCTCTGAGCATGCTCGCGCACTGCCTTGTGCTGTTGCCTTGCATCCAATGCCAAGGCTCTGCCCCGAATCGCCTGCGTTTCCAACTGATCGACCAGCACGCTCGCAAGGGTCACGAACTGCTCGATGTTTTCGTTGGCCGCATCGACGATGCGGTCGAAGCCAAAGTAGAACGGCCGATCGAAACGATGCAGCAGCTGAAGCTCGGCACCCGTAGCGATGGCACGCTGGATCTTAGGAGGATCTTGCGTGCTTGGCTCCTCCTCCGTGAGCCCGCCGAAGAGCGACTGCTGCGGCGTGCGACGAAGTTCCCGATGCAGCAGGATGTGCGTCAGCCCAGCCTTCACATCCGGTGTTATGTCGTCTGGGTAAGCGGCTTCCATCGCTGCCACCAGCTCCCGCGACAGGTTGTTTCTTTCGGCGAGCTTGGCGTTCTCGTCGAGCACCACTCGCAAGTCCGTCGCGGCGATCGACGCCGGTTGCACCCGGTCCAACAGGTTCTTTAGGTTGAGGGAACCTCGACGATGCAAGCTTGCCAACGGCTGGAGGTAGCGTCTGGCGACGTCCTCTGCAATGGCCTTGAACTCCCTGCGTTCTCGGTTGTCTGTGTCTTGAAGCAAGATGCGGATGCGGTCCCTTCCGGGCTTCGTGCCAGGCGCCGCTCGTTCCTCGTCACGGAGCACGCGACGATAGTCATCGAGATTCAGCGAGTCGGCCCGAGTGAGAACCCAGCGCGCCACCTTGACCTCGCGATCACGCAGCCAGAGGTCGACGTCGGCTAACTGTGATGGATGCAGCTCATGCGCGTCGTCGAGGATCAGCATCGGCCGCAGTCGCAACTCGGCGCCACGCCATGCCGGCGACACGATGATCGATTCGATGACGGCAAAGGGCTCGTACGCCGCATCGAAAAGGTACTCACCCAGATCGGCTTCAGGCGGTGGGACGAGTGCGCTGGTCAGCCTGAAGATTGCACGCTCGGTTGCCCGTGCGCGTCCTCTGAACTTCGAAACATCATCGGCATCGACGGCTTCACGCGCCGCTTCAGCATGCGATGTTGTGACGATGCGGACCCCATCCAGGTCCACGCCGACGTCTTCGAGCGCGCGCAGCCAGCCGAGAACCGTCTTGGCCTGCACCATGGACCTCAGCAGCCGATGCCGCAGGCGCTCGTCATACGGCAGGTTCCAGATGGAACGCAGTTGTCCGCCGGTTGGTAGCCTATGCGCCAGCACTGCCGGTTGCAGGTCCTGCAGCACCGCAGCCTTAGCCAACGACGCTAGCAAGTCGCGTACATCGCTGTTGCTTTTGAAGTCGCGAGCTGCCGCCAGGGTGTGGATATCCAACAGCCGTGCGAGCGTCGTCTTGCCGGAGCCCGGGGATCCGACGACGACGACGAGCCGATCGAAAAGCCGTTCGGACTCTTTCTGGAAGAACTTCTTTATGGGTTGTGGGCTCACCAGCGGGAGCAACTCGTTGGCCTCCCGGATAAATTCATTGGCCCGCTTATGCCATGGGTTCATGGTCGGACATCCGAATGGCGTTGGCGTCGCGGGAAAAGAGCCGACATCAGCTTGTCAGGTTGATGCTTCGGTGACGTTGTGTCGCTTGTCGCCCACAGGGTGGCGAGGGAGTTATTCGGCGTGTTGTGGTCCAGCACCAGCGGCAAGCCACCGTCCTTGTAGCCCAGCGCGATCCCGGTGCCCGTGTGCTTGGTCTCAATACCTGGATCGTAGCGTTCCGCCAGGAGTGCGGCGAGCTCAGGATGAGTCTTCGCGGACACCACGATGTCCTGAGGCAGCACGTACGAGAACGAAGCGATGAAGCGCAGAGCCGGGTGGACAGTAGCGTAGGCGGCCAATCTCTGCGTCACATTGTTCTTTGCGGTTTGCGAGGCCAGGTAGTGGTGCACTTGTACATGCACATCCGCGCTAGTCATCGGGGCCTCGCCGGCAGTGGTCGATACCTCCTGCATGAAGCGGTCAACCTTGCCACTCCAGCTGCCGTCGTCCTCTAGCCGGATGGACGTCGTACCGGAAGCCGTGAAGTCATCGATGAGGCAGACCCACTCGAACGTGGCCGGCGCCGAGGACTTCATCGCGTCCAAGCGCTCTTTCAGCGTCTTCAAGAGCTTCTTCTGCTTGGACTTGGAGATCTCGACCATCGCCACCACCTGCTCGTTGTTTACGAGGCCTTCGTTGTAGCGGCGGAATACGTCGATGCGGGCGCCGTCGCTGACGCCAACGTACAGCGTGCGGCAGCGCATCTCCACGAGCAGCTGTTTTGCGTCACAGCGCTCATCCACCTGGTACACGTGAATGCCCAAACGCCTGGCGACGGCGGCACGCATCTCGCGCTCGATTGCTGGATCCGTCAAGCTAACGAGATGGTGCATATCTTCCTGGCTGACGTAGATCAGCTGCTCACGCAGCAGCTTCCAGACGCGTTCGCGGTCCGCCGCGGGGTACTGGGACAGCCAACGCAGCAGGTGAACATAGAAGCGGTGACCGGGCCCGTACTGCTGATAGTCGTTGAACTTGTAGTTCACCATCAGTTCGAGCCACGAAAACTCGTTGGTCGCTCGCTCGACATCCCAGTTCATCAAGTCGGCGACCAGCTTCTTGGCCAGTTTTTCCTTCATCCGTCTCGCCTTCTTTTCAGCCGTAGTCGGGTGCAGCCAGTCCCTCTCTCACATTGTGCTCGGCCTGGACCATGAAGTCCTTTGTGAAGCGAGCCTCGCCAGCCTGGACGACAAGCCCACGCAGGTAATGCTCGGTTCCGCGCACCCCGCTGAGACGCCTGGGTAGCAGGTTCCAGCACTGGCTCCAACCTGGAGGAATGGACTCGACGCTCAACGACAACCCAGATGACAAAAGCTCGTAGTCGTTGCCACCGAAATCGCCCGCATCCCCCAGCCGAAGAAGCTGGGTGTCGGCCTCTAGCCCGAGCCGCTGACAGACGTGCTCAACCACCAGCAGCTTGCCGGCCTGCTCCGTAACGACGTCCACCGAGTGACCCGAGCAGAACGTGCGCCAGCCGCGCAGGCCCTGTTGGGCGATCCACTCGTTGATGGCAGCGATGAGGCGGACCTTCTCGGTGCCTGGCACACCGCGCAGGCTGAGCTGGCCGGCATCCGGATTCGGGACGATCGCCGCGGACAGGGCCCGGCTTTCAGTGAGCCAGCGCCCCAGCTCGCACAGCCGGCTGTCTGCCATCGGATTGGAGACGTTCTTGTCGTCAAGCCGAAAAATGAGCGATCCGCTGTAGCACCCGAGTGTGACGTGCGGCCAAACATCCTCGGGCAACTTCTCGCGCAATACCACCGCCAGCTTGGCGCCACGCCCCGTAGCGAAGGCCAAGTGCACGCCGCCGCGGGCAAGGCGGCTGAGCTCAGGGGCGATCTGAGTGTCCAAGCCGCCGAAGCGCTTTACGGTGTCGCAGAAGGTACCGTCGAAATCACAGACCAGCGCCTTGAACCGCGCGCCGGACAGCCGGGCGATGTAGTCTTGTGCATGTGCCATCACAACGCTGGCACCATCACCATCGCCACATTTGCGCGTGATGGCGTGAGACACCGGCAGCGCTTCGCTGACAAGGTGCGCGACATCTAGGGAGTGCAGGTCTCGTCCGAACTGGGGCACGTCAGGACGGCCCGGATCGCGGTCTTTGCCGGCCCAGAGTTCCGTGAGCAGGAACACGGCGAGCACCGAAGCCAACTCTGTGCCGGCGTAACCGAGCGTGGGAAGCGCGATGTCGACCACGCGGCCCAAGGACGGCGGCAGCAACTGCAGCGTCGCATCTGCGAGCGGGTCGCTGCTCGACCTCAGGCTCACGATGGTGACGGGGTCTGGTGGCTTGTGCAGTTGCAGATGCCGGCCATGGGCGAACTGGCGGAAGTTGCTGATCTGTCCAAAGGCCAGAGCACTCTCGGTCAGCTTGGACTCCAGATCGATAGCACCGATGCGGCCGGCGAGCCCGTGCAGTATCAACGCGCGGCTGCCAAATGACGCACCAGCAGTAGCGCCGGCGAGCTGGGCCGCAAGCCCGTCAAACCACTGCAGCAGCGACTCGAACGCCGGTTGGAATGCGTCGTCTGAGGAATACGCTCGCCACAGCAGTAATAGCGTGGCGACCAGCGAGTTGGTGGCGAGGTAGCCGTCCTTGCCCCACGGCATCTCGTACATTGCCAACGAGGCCGCCCCCGTCTCATCGCAAAAGTCAACCAGCGGGCTGGCATCTCGCAACGTCAAGCCGATGGACGGGCAGCCGCGAAGCTGAAGCTGCCTGGCCGCAGCGAGGATGTCCGGATTCTTGCCTTCGGCAGACAGCAGTAGGCCCGCTGCCAGCGTTGCAGCGGCGCCGGGAACTTGATAGCTCTCCAGTGGTGTCATCGGCTGCGATGGCCGGCCGTAGACCCGAAGGTGGAGCTCCGCCGCGAAAGCCGCAGCGGTGAACGATCCGCCCGACCCCACAGCCAACAGACCGCGATCACAGTAAAGCAGCACCGCCCGACGCAGCAGGTCGATGTTCTGTTGCGCCGCCCACGCCATCGTGGCTGGCAGCTGCTGCATTTCGTCGCTGTAAGCTTTTCCCATGCTTCCCTTGATCTCAGAACGGCAATTATGGGATGCTAGCTAGTGGGCATGCTATCGCCGAAGGTCAGGTAACTGCGGCGGACATTCGATTGCGCTCGGCCAACGTTCCCTCAGTAGCCAGAGGCGACTGAGCTGAGGCGGGCGATGTCAACTGAGGAATGTGATGGATCGTGACGCGCGCAAGGATGTGGATCTACTGGGTGCCGGAAAGATGGGCATGTTTTCCGAAGCTGGCTGCCAAGTCCAGGACGACGCCCCGCAATGCGCAGTCACGTAGCGCAGCCCTTCCAGCTCTGCCGGGCCGTCCAGCCCGCGCGGGACGATGAACAGCAGCGGCCCGGGGCTGCCCATGTCGGTCAGCGTGGCCGTCGCCACGCATTGATCGCGCCGCAGGTTGTAGCGCAGGCCCTTGATGAAGGACCGGCCTTCCGCTACCAGCCGCTCGACCAGCTGCCGCTCGAATGAGTCCTCCACCGGCAACCACTGCGGCGTGACCGGCATCAACGATATCTCGGCGATGGCCGGGATGCCGGCCTCGCTGACACCGAAGGTGGCGATGGCCACCATGTGCACGTTGTCCACCGACCCCCACAGCGCCAGCTCGGCGTCGAAGCGCCGGCCGAGCCGCCGGTACAACGGCTCGTCGATCGCGAAGCCCTGGTCGGGCACATGCTTGATCACGCACCTGTAGCCGTAGCGCGCCGGCACGATCTCCTTCACCTCGCCGATCAGCAGCATCAGGTGCTGCGGCCGGCCCGGCGCCGCCACCGCGTGCTGCCACTGCGCCAGGCGGCGCGCGTTGATCGCATCGCGCTCATCGACCGAGAACGGCTCGGGCACATAGAGCCGGCTGTGCAGCGCGCCGCCGCGCGCGATCTTGTGCTCTGCCGCGCGTAGCAGGTGGCTGCGCACCGTGCCCCAGTGGCGCTTGCTAGCAAAGCCGGGGCGCCAGCGCGTCAGCTCGGCCTGGTCCCACAGGTAGTGCAGCAGCCCGCGCAGCGACAGCCGGTTGCCGCTGCTGGCGACGCTGTCGCTGTCACCGCGGGCTGCAGGCGCCGCCGAGCGGCCTGCGATCTTCGACAGCGGGAAGTCGAGCTTCAGCGTCGTCTCGCCTGTGGCCGGGTCTTCGCTGATCGCCGAGCCCAGCACCTGCCCCAGGCCGGTGGCTTCGGGCGGCGGCTCGTAGGCAGGGCAGCCCGCCGCATGCTGGCTGCCGGTGCCGGGCATGCGCTTGACGACATAGCCCTCGTCCGAGCCGGGGAGCCGGGCGATGTACATCTCCACGCCTTCCACCAGGCACAGGCAACGGGGCCGCTGGCGGGCGGCGTGGGCTGCGGCCACGGCTTCGGCAAAGCGCGGCGTGCCGGCCTCGAAGCGCTGGCCATCGATGAGATAGGCCGTGCTCCGGCCACCGGGCTCGTCGCCATGATGCACACCGCCGGCTGGCACCTTCACTGACTGCCCCGCGTGGCATCAACGCACCGGCGCGGCACGTTCGCGCGTGAGCTGCACTTCCGGCACGGGCATCACCACCGGCCGTTGCGACGGCGCCGCCTTGTCGTAGATCTTGACCTTCGGCGCCTGGCCGTAGCGCAGGCGCTGGGCCAGCTTCTCCGTCGCTGCCGCCATCACGGCCTCGCGCTGCTTCTCCGGTACGCGCCTGGCGACGAGCACCGCCTCGATGGCGGCCAGCACCGCCTTGCGTCCGCCACCGCCTCGGGCCGATGCCTTCCCGGCCGGTGTTGCCGGGATGCCCGTGCCCACGTCTCGGGCCGGCTCGATGCGGTTGGTCAGCCGCGCCTCTCGCTCGCTTCGCAGCCAGGCCAGGTCGCTTGGCATGGGCTCGTACCCAATCGTCTTCACTCCATGCAACGAGGCCTCGAACCAGACTCTGCGTCGGAACTCCTCATGTCCAGACACGCGCAGCGCCTTCCAGTTGCGCGCCTCGGCCACCTCCACCATTGACCTGGCAACGGAGGGGCTGTTGGTGTCCGTCGCCAGCCTGAATGTTGATTCGGTGAAGGCCACGCGCGAGGTGTCGCCGCGGAAGCGGTACTCGGTGCGGCCGATCGTGACATCGCCCATGGTCACCGGCGCGCGTTTGATGACGTAGCGCTCCATCAGCGCGGCTTCCACGCGGGCGACGAGCTCGGCGCGCTCGGCCTGGGCGTCGATCCTGGCCAGGGCCTTCGTATTGCCTGCTTCGGCCGATACCACCTGCTTGCCGACGCCGGGCATCGCGACCACCTTCGCGGCCTCGCGCACCTCGTCGTGCTCGGAGCCTGGGTCCAGCGGGCGCTCGGGAAGGGTGGAGCGCTGCGGCCCGCGCTGCCACTCGTCGCCGACCTTCTGCAGCATGGTGCGCTTGCCGTCCTCGGCCACCGCAATGAAGCGGCTGCTGCCCAACTGCCCGGCCTTCGCCGTCATGTCTTGCAGGTTCTTGCTGCGGTACGTCACCTCGGCAAAGGGGTCGTACAGCTCGTAGCGTTCGCCGGTTCTGTCGGCCGGCGTCTGGAAACGCTCCTTGGCGACCGTGGCGCGGTTGGCGGGTTCGACGGTGCCGCCTCGGGCGGAGCCCGGCAAGCGCGTGGGGGAGTTGTCTGCATCCATGGCAACCTCTCGCGGGTTGGTTGTGGCAGCGGCTCAAGGTTGGGACGCCGGTGGCGGGCCCGTCATGCCGATGGGCAGCACGCGGTACAGCTCGATCTCGACGCGGCGGTTCAGGCTGCGTCCGCTGTCGCTGCTGTTGTCGGCCACGTGGTCGCCAACGGGTTGGTACGTGGCGCGGATGCGTGCCGGGTCCACGCCCGAAGCCACCAGATAGTCGCGCACCGCAGCCGCACGCTCGCGGGCGATGCGGCTTTCGGCGAGGGCGTCTTTGCTGCCGTCGGTGCGCCCGCGCAGAAGTACCAGCGGTGCTGCCTTCGCATCCGCGATCAAGGGCACGGCGATGTCCGCCGGTACAGCGACGTGCGTGCTTCCGAAGTCGAAACGCACCGTGAAGATGCTGTTGGCCTGCGGCGGCTTGTCCGCAGGCGCCTGCATCGCGGCGATGATCTGCTGCCGCGCGGCCAGGTTGGCGGCGAGCGTAGCCGTCGTCGATTCCGCCAGCCGGCCGGACTCCGCCGCCAGGAGGCGGGTGTTCTGCAGGTCAGCCTTGCAAACCTGCAGCTCGACGGCCATCTGCGTGTTGACGGGCCGCTTCTGCGACTCGTCCACGGTCGGTGGCTTGGGCGGTGAACTGCATGACGCCAGCAGCAAGATCCAGGGGACAAGCGGAACGACAGCACGCATGACAGGTCTCCCGTGGTGTCAGGACAGGTCGGCGGCTTCGGGGGCGCGGGCGTCGTCGCCCGGTACACGCTCACCGTGGGACATCAGCACGCCGTCTTCGTCGGCCACGGCTTCGACGGCGCCGCCGCCGGGTTGGCCCGTGCCGAAGAAGTCGAGCAGCACCTCAGCGACCTTGCCCGGTGGCCCTTCAAGGGTGTCCGGCAGCAGGGCAATGTCGTGGGCCAGTGCTTGGACCTTCAAGCTCTCGCCGGGGGCCAGCTCATCGTCGGCATAGCGCCAGCGCTGCTGCACGCGGGCCAGGTGCAGGTCCATGTCTATGCGCGGCACGGCCGGTGCCGGGCGCAGCCGGGACGTGAAGGCCTTGTCGCGGTGGTAGCGGATCTTCTCGCCGAGGATCGGTTTGCAGTTCTCGACGATCACCACCAGGCGCTCGCTGCCCAGTTCCTTGAACTCCTGCGGCAGCAGCAACGCGCGGCGCTGCTCGCTGTCGTTGCGGCTGACCGTGCTCGACCCGTGGCTGCTGAAAGACCGGCTGCGCCCGCGCGAGGTGGCGCGCTCGGTGAAGTGGCCAAGCATCGCGCTGTACTCGTCGGCGTCGCGCTGCTCGCGCGGCGCGTAAAGGATCTGCAGCCCGTGGTTGGTGGCAAAGGTGCGGGCTTCCTTGTCGCCGTAGACGGCATCGAGCTGCGACATCGCCTGCACCACGGTCAGCAGGCGCAGGTTGTAGCCGGCCAGGAAGGCGGCGGCGCTGGTGATGACACCCACGCGGCCCATGGCGGTGAACTCGTCGTTGACCAGCAGGCACTGCAGCTTCAGCGTCGGGTCCTGCTCGGGCAGGGCCTGCGTGTTCAGGCTGACCAGCTGCGAGAAGAACAGGTTCAGCAGCGGCCGGGCATTGGCCAGCCGGTTGGGCGGGATGCGCACGTAGATCGACATGCGCCGGCGGCGCACGTCCTCGAGCCGGAAGTCGTCGGCGCTGGTGGCGGCATCGACCACCGCATCCGCGAAGATGATCAGCGGAGCGTTGAAGGTGGCGACCACGCTGGACAGCGTGTTCTCCGAGTTCGACAGCAGGCGCTGCAGGGCGTCGACGCATTCATCGGACAGCGGTGGGTAGGTGGGCGACGCCTCGTCGCGACGCTGCGCGATCAGGCCGTTCAGGTGGTCCTTCAGCGAGCGGCCCTTGCCCGAGGACTGGCGCAGCATCTCGCCGATGGTCCGCGGCAGGGCGGGGGTTTCGAGGAGGAGCAGGCCGAGGCCCAGGAACAGGTTGCGCGCCTGGTCGTTGAAGAAGGCCTCCGACGAGGTGGCGCCGCCGTCGTTGGGAAAGAAGACCTGGCCGATGCTCAGCACGTCGCCGACACGGTGCAGCGGGCTCACGCGCACGGCGGTCAGCGGGTTCCAGCGGTGGCTGCATGCGTCGTCGTCGAAGGGGGAGAAGGCATACACCGACTGACCGTGCTGGGCACGGTAGCCGGCCGTGACGTCGTAGTTCTCGCCCTTGATGTCGAGCACGACGACCGAGTCGGGCCAGTTCAGAAGGTTCGGGATGACGACGCCGACGCCCTTGCCGCTGCGCGTGGGCGCGGACAGCATTACCGAGAGCTGGCCGGGCAGCTTCAGGAAGCGTCCGCGGTGTCGGCCGATCAGGATGCCGGGCCCGCTGCTTTGTCCCGTCAGCCCTGCGCGCGCGATCTCGGCGGAGTTGGCGAATCGGGCATCACCATGCAGCGCGCGGCGCGGACGCGCCGCAACGAACAGCGCTCCCGGCAGCAGCACCAGCAGGCCTAACCCGGAGACCGCCATCGATGCGACGAGCTTCTTGCGCAGCGCCGCGTCGTCAGCGTAGAGCTGCCAGTAGTGGGCGATGCCGGTCCACTCAGCCTGGCGCGGGTTGGCCTTGTTCAGCACCAGGAACAGCACGCCGGCCAGGTACACCGAGGCGCTGGCCAGCGCGGCATAGCCCACGATGGCAAACAGCCCGGCGGCGAGCTTGCGGCCGGTGGGCCATGCCGAAAAGGGCAGCGCGGTGATGCCGCTCATGTGGCCGCCGCCTGATCGTTCCAACGACCCTGGCGCAGGCGCCGCGGCTCGTAGAGGATCTCGGAGATGAAGCGCCCGCGCTCGTCGCGGTCGAACTGCACGACCACGTCGACGACGACGCTCAGCAGTCCCTTGATCTCGTTCAGTCGCAGGCCGCCGCCGGCACCGCTTTCGCGGATCATTAGCGACATCTGCTCGAAGGCCAGCGCGCAGCTGCCGGCGTGCACGCTGGTGATGCTGCCCGGGTGGCCCGAGGCGGCGAGACGCACGAAGTAGAAACACTCGTCGCCGCGCACCTCGGCCAGGAAGATGCGGTCCGGCTTCATGCGCAGGCAGGCTTCGAGCAGCGACTTGGCCGTGACCTTTGCCGTGCCCTGCGCATCCTTGCTGTAGAACAGGTGCACCACGTTCGGGTGGTTCGGCAGGGTCAGCTCGGCCGTGTCCTGGATCGTGATCAGGCGCTCATGCTTCGGCACTTCCTCGACCAGGCCCTTCATGAAGGTGGTCTTGCCCGAGCCCGTCTTGCCGCTGACGACGATGGTCTGGTGCTGGCGCACGGCCAGGCGCAGGAAGTCGGCGTAGCGGCCGGCGTCCTTCAGCGCCACAAGCTCGCGCTCGAAGGGCGGCAGCTCCGCGTTCTGCGAGCGTATCACCGTGGTGGTGCGCTCGAACAGGCCATCGCGCTCGAAGTCGTCCAGGCGCTTGATCAGGTGCGATGGCTTGCGTACCGTGATCGACACCGTGCCGCGCGGCACCGCCGGTGGGATGACGAACTGGATGCGCTCGCTGCTGGGCAGCGTGGCCGACAGCAATGGCCTTTCCTGATTGATCTGCTGGTCGCAGAAGGTGGCCACGGCGGTGGCCAGTGACAGGCAGCGCTCCTGCGTCATCTCCGGCGCGGGGACGATCTGCCAGCCGTGCACCGTCTCGACCAGAAGCTCGCCGGGACGGTTGACGCAGACCTCCAGAACGCCGTTCGCGTCGAGCTGCTCGCGCAGCGGACGCAGGAACTCGATGACCGAGGTGGCGTCACCGCGCCACGCATCGTCGCGCGCTTCGTCGGTCGCGCCGAAAAGGTCACCCATCGGTACACCCATCGCAGCACTCATCGCGACACCGGCTTCAGCTCGTACACAGACGAGAAGTCCACATCACGGGCGACGTAGATGCCGACGATGCCGCCTTGGTTCTGGTAGATCAGTGGCGGGATGTTGATGGTGCTGTCGAGCACCTTCTCCGCCAGTTTGCTGGTGCTGGCCGTGGTCGACGGAAAAATGATCGTGTCGCCGCTGCCTTCGTTGGTCTGGGTCTGGATCACCAACTGCACCGCGTCATTGATCAGCGACACCAGCATCGCTGCGCCGATGCGCTCGACCCAGCGGTTGTCGACGTAGCCGTCGATGCCCGATTCGCCGAGCTGTCCCGTGCCCGGTGATTCGATGTCCACCGTGACACCGTGCGGCGTGCGCACCCGTGTCCACAACACCGGGATGCGCACGGTGCCGGGCCGGATCGAGGTGGCGCGGTACTCGCCGTCCAGGTGCGAGCCGCGCTCGACCAGCAGCACCCGGCCGTCGTCGCTGTAGACATTGCGCTGCACCTGGCAGCCGATGAAGCCGGAAGTGGCGCTGACGACGCGGGTCTTCAGCGCGCACGTGAATACTGTGCCCTTGGGCAGCGTCAGGCTGCGGTCGCCGAGCATGCCAGCCGATACCCGCGGCGTGGTCGATCCCTGAAGCTGTCCGCCGAACAGGCTGCCCGGCGCATGACCTCTTGCGGCAGGAGCGCCCGGTGCGGGTGGACTTGGTTGTATGCCGCCCAGAAGCCCGGCGGGTGGTGCTGAGCCGGGCGTTCCTGACGCGGCCGATGTCAGCCGATCGAGCATGCCTTGCAACTGCCGCTGGTAGGCCTGTAGATTGCGCCGGGTGGCGTCCAGCGTGTCGTCTCCGCCTGAAGCTCCGTAGCCGTCCACAGAGTCTTCGACGGCCTGGCCGGGAGGAGTCGGCATCGCGGCGGGACGCGGTGTTGTGCTGGGACGAGCCGACAACAGCATCACGGGGGCATCTTCGGGCGCCGTGGCAGGCCTGCCACTTGATGACGAGCCCTGCGAGCCTGTTCCGGTACGGCGCACGCCGATCGGTTCGGCAAGTTCATCGGGCGTGGCGACGATGGCTGGAATGCGCAAGGCGCTGGCCGATGCCGGGGCACTTGCGGCACTCGGCACGGCCGGCGGCATCTCCAATCGGCGGCTCTCGGCGGTGGCCGCGGCCGGGCGGTCGCGGACTTGCGGCACCGGCTCCTCCGACTTGCCGCCGCCGCTCGCCAGGCGCTGCAGCCAGTAGGCGGCCACCGCGATGATCGACACCAGCAGCAGCGCCACCGCGAGCAACCCCTTTGCCGACCACGATGTCCGCCGTCGCGATGCGACATCGGGGATGCCGGGTTCGCCCGGCAGCGGCTCGATCCTGTCACCGCCGCCACTGGGTTCCGCAGCGACTTCACGGTCCTCACTCATGGCCGCGCTCCGCTCCGGGTTGCGTTGGCGATGGTTCCGAAGAGAGGGTCTGCGCCCTGACGGACCTGCGCACACCCGGTACCGTGGTGGCATCGACCGGCGGCGCGCCGTCGATGTCGAAGGCTTCGTTCCACACACCCACCACGGCCGTGCCGGCGCGCAGCATCAGGCGGCGCGCCACCCGGTCGACGACGAGCAGATCGTCCTCCATGCGCACGTTGACCACGGCTTCGCTGCCGTCACCGAGCACCTGGAACACGGCCGGCACCTCGCGGTTCCCCGCAAACCGCAGGTACGTGAAGCGACTGTCGTCGAAGATCAGCGTCGGCACGATGTCCGCCGACGCATTGCCTTCGGCGATCGAGTACTCGGCATTCAGCAACTGCGGGCCGGCCTTCAGCCGCTCGGCCACCAGCTCTTGCGCAGAGGGCTCCGGCAGCGGCTCGGGAATCGCCACTACAGGAGGCGGCAATGCAGGCATGGCCGGTCTGACAGCAGCGGCTGCCGCAGGTCGTTGAACGGGCGCGCGCACGACGAGCCGGTACACCGCCGGCTTGGTGTCGCCATCGGGCAGCACGACGAGGCGGAAGGCGTGTGTGCGCCGGTCGGTCACCACCGCCAGGTTGTTCGCGGCGCCGGCCGCCGACTTCGGTTTGACGAAGATGTTGCGCCCACCCGGCTGCGCCGCAATGCACCAGGGCGCCTCGGGCTTGCTGCAGTCGGCGCCCAGGCCGGAGCCGAGTTCGGTGATGGCTTCGTCGGTGCCGAGCACCAGGTGGGTGACGACGCCGCGGCGTACCGGCACGGTGACGACCGCCTGGGGGTCGTAGACCACCTCCCGCAAGCGCGGATCGGAAGCCTGCGCCAGCGCCTCAGTGGCGGGCACCGAGGCCAGTACGCAGGCAGTGATCACAGCCACGGGATTCACGGTTTGACCGCTGGCGGTTGCGTATTGATCTCGGGATCGGAGCGGTAAGCCGTCACCACGAAACCGAAGGGATTCTCGAGCCGGTCGCTCTCCTTCGCCAGGACCTTGGGCTGGTACTCGTAGACGACACTCGCCACATGCCGGGTCGTCACCTCGGGCAGGTTGCGCTCGGCCTGGCGCACGATCTTGTCGTAGGTGACGGTGGCCTCGCCGCGGTTGCCGCTGCGCCCCGACGGCGACAGGCGCACGCCGACGATCTGGATGCGCCATTCCTCGGCAGAACCCAGCCGCTTCTGCAGCGCCGCCTCGCCCTCGAAGCGGCGGCCGTGCTCGCTGAAAACGGCTGGCACCGCCATGCGCGCGACCTGGTCGAAGTCCTTCTGCAGGAACATCCAGCTATAGCCCTCGCGGGCGCGTACGAAGGTCGCCAGGTTGTGCTTGTCCAGCGCCTCCTGCGGCGGGATGGTCTCGACGGCCAGGCGCTGCTGGATCGTGGTCTCGCCGGTGACGCGGTCAACGACGATCGGAATCTCCACCACCCGGCGCAGCGGCCCCTGCACGAACACGGCGGCGATGCCGAGCAGGCCGAGGACCATGCCGGCGATGGCGACGGCCCAGGCGCGGCGCTCGGAGCGTTCGACCATCAGGGCGCGGTCGATCTCCCAGGCGCGGTTCCCGGCCATGGCCTCATCGTCAATGGCCATGCCGGTGCGTTCGGGCAATGCAGCGGCTTCCACCGGCCCGTGGCCGGCGCTCCAGGTGGCGCTCATGGGGAACTCGCTAGGGCAGGAAGTCGGCGATGCGGCCGGTGCGCGTCAGCATCTGGTACTGGCGCTCGCGGTC
>DAORHX010000023.1:0-18355 GCA_035438245.1 Rubrivivax sp. | reverse complement strand
GTTGCGCGACGGCCCCGACGGCCAGCACCGCTATGCCGCATGGCCGCGCTGCGCCGGCCGCGCGCCGGAGCTGGAGGACGACGCGGTACTGGTGCGGCTCGGCGGCTTCATCGGGCGCTTGCATGCGGTGGGTGCGCGCCGCGCCTTTGGCGCGCGGCGCACGCTGGATGCACCGCAGGACGCGCGCGCGGCGGTGGCGCTGCTGGCCGCAGGCGACTTCGTCAGCGACAACCAGCGCAACGTGTGGAGCGACGCCTGCGCACGCGCCATCGACTGCATCGACGCCGCCTTTGCCGAACTGGCGCCGAAGGCCATCCGCCTGCATGGCGACTGCCACCCGGGCAACCTGCTGTGGCGCGACAGCGGCACGCACGTCGTCGACCTGGACGACGCCTGCATGGGCCCGGCGGTGCAGGATTTGTGGATGCTGCTGTCCGGCGAGCCCGAGGCGATGGCGCGGCAGCTGCGGCTGCTGCTGCGCGGCTACGCGCCGTTCATGGACTTCGACCGCCGCGAGCTCGCGCTGATCGAGCCGCTGCGGCTGCTGCGCATGATGCGCCACAACGCCTGGGTGGCGCAGCGCTGGCAGGACCCGGCCTTCCCGGCCGCCTTCCCGGACTTCGGCAGCTCGGGCTATTGGGGCCAGCAGGCGCTGCAGCTGCGCGAGCAGCTGCGCGTGGCCGCCGACATGCCCAGCCTGGCGGCGCTGCTGTAGCGCCGCCACCGGGCCTGCTCCTCAGGCCGCGAGCAGCCGGTTGACACGCTGCACGTAGGCAGCGGGGTCCTCGAGCTGCCCACCCTCGGCGAGCAGCGCCTGGTCGAACAGGATCTGCGCCAGGTCGTCGAAACGCGCGTCGCCTTCCAGGCGCTTGACCAGCGCATGCTCGGCATTCACCTCCAGCGTCGGCAGCGACTTCGGCGCGTCCTGGCCGGCCTGCTTCAACAGCCGCGCCAGGTGGCCGCTCATGTCGCCCTCGTCGACGACGATGCACGCCGGCGACTCGACCAGCCTCGTCGTCACGCGCACGTCCTTGGCGCGGTCCTTCAGCGCGGTCTTCAGCCGTTCCAGCACCGGCTTGAACTCCTCGGCAGCCTCCTCGGACTTCTTCTTCTCTTCCTCGTCCTGCAGCTTGCCCAGGTCGAAGGCGCCCTTGGCCACGCTCTGCAGCGCATGACCCTCGAACTCGTAGAGGTGGCTGAGCATCCATTCGTCGACGCGGTCCACCAGCAGCAGCACCTCGATGCCCTTCTTGCGGAAGATCTCCAGCTGCGGGCTGCTCTTGGCGGTGGCCAGGTTGTCGGCGGTGATGTAGTAGATGGCCTCCTGGCCTTCCTTCAAACGCTTGACGTAGTCGGCGAAGGACACCCCCGCATCGGCGTGCGTGCTGGCGAAGCGCAGCAGCTTGGACAGGCGCTCCTGGTTGGCATGGTCCTCGCCGATGCCTTCCTTCAGCACCGCGCCGAAGTCCTTCCAGAAGGCCGCGTACTTGTCGCGCTCGGCCGCGTCCTCGCTGTCGGCCAGCGACTCGAGCATGCCCAGCACGCGCTTGGTCGAGCCCTCGCGGATCGCCTTGACGTCGCGGCTTTCCTGCAGCAGTTCGCGGCTGACGTTCAGCGGCAGGTCGGCCGAGTCGATCACGCCCTTGACGAAGCGCAGGTACACCGGCATCAGCGCCTCGGCGTCGTCCATGATGAACACGCGCTTGACATAGAGCTTGACGCCGCCGCGCTTGTCGCGGTTCCACAGGTCGAACGGTGCCTTGCCCGGCACGTACAGCAGCTGCGTGTATTCGGTGCGACCCTCGACGCGGTTGTGCGTGTAGGTCAGCGGCGCGGCGCTGTCATACGAGATCTGCTTGTAGAACTCCTGGTACTCGGCGTCGGTGATGTCGCTCTTGGCGCGCGTCCACAGCGCCGCGGCCTTGTTCACCGTCTCCCACTCGTCCTTCAGCACCTGCTCCTTCTTGTCGCCGTCCCATTCCTCCTTCTTCATCAGGATCGGCAGCGAGATGTGGTCGGAGTACTTGCCGACGATCGACTTCAGCTTCCAGGTCGACAGGAACTCTTCCTCGCCCTCGCGCAGGTGCAGGATGACGTCGGTGCCGCGCTCGGCTTTGTCGATGGCCTCGACCTCGAACTCGCCGGCGCCCTCGCTGCTCCAGCGCACGCCTTCCTCGGGCTTGGCGCCGGCGCGGCGCGACAGCACGGTGATGCGGTCGGCGACGATGAAGCCCGAATAGAAGCCCACGCCGAACTGGCCGATCAGGTTCGCGTCCTTCTTCTTCTCGCCCTCCAGGCGCGACAGGAACTCGCGCGTGCCGCTCTTGGCGATCGTGCCCAGGTGCGCCACCGCTTCCTCGGCGCTCATGCCGATGCCGTTGTCGCGGATGGTCAGCGTCTTCGCGTCCTTGTCGAAGAACACGCGGATCTCGAGGTTCGGCGCGTCCTCCCACAGGGCGTTGTCGTCCAGCGCCTCGAAACGCAGCTTGTCGCAGGCGTCCGACGCGTTGGACACCAGCTCGCGCAGGAAGATCTCCTTGTTCGAGTACAAGGAATGCGTCACCAGGTGCAGGATCTGCTGCACCTCGGCCTGGAACGAAAGGGTTTGTTTGTTCATCGCTGATGCTCGAGGGACGAAAGGAAACCGGCCAGCATATGGGGCGGCATCTGCCGCCTTTCAAGGGCCAAGCGGGCCGCGGCGATGGAACTTCCGCGGCATCATGCCGTCCGATGACTTCCGGGCCGCGGCAGCCTGCCTGCGCGCCGCAAGAGCGAGGACCCTCCGGCCATGACGACGACCGGCATTCTGCCGCAGGCACCTTTCCTGGACTGGCCCGACCTGCACCAGCTCGACCCGGTGCTCGGTCTGGCCGCGGTGATGCTGGTTGCGGTGGTCGCGGCCAGCGCCATGCACCGGCTGCTGAAGCTGCCGCGCCTGGCCGGCTACATGCTGGTCGGCGTGCTCGCCAGCCCGATGGGCTTCGGCCTGCTGCAGCCGGCCGATCTGGACAGCTGGAAGCCGATCATCGACCTGGCCATTGCCGCGCTGGTGTTCGAGCTCGGCAGCCGGCTGCGCCCGCGCTGGCTGATCGACAACCCCTGGTTTGCCGCGAGCTGCGTGCTCGAAGGCCTGTGCGCCGCGCTCGCCGTCGGCGCGGCGCTGGTCGCGCTGGGTGCGCCGCTGCTGTCGGCCGCGCTGGCGGCGATGGTCGCGGCATCGACCTCGCCGGTCATCGCGATGGCCGCGGTGCACGAGCTGCGGCCACGCGGCCAGGTCGGCGAGCGGCTGCTGATGATGTGCGCGATCAACAGCCTGCTGGCGATGCTGGCATTGAAGCTGTGGCCGCTGCTGGCGCCGGGCGAAGGCAGCGGCGACATGCTCAGCTGGGTGGCGAGCGCACTGTTCGTGGTCTGCGGCTCGTTCCTGCTCGGCCTCGCCTGCGGCTGGATCCTCGACCGCGCCGCGCGCTTCAGCGACCAGCGCTCCAGCGCGCCGGTACTGCAGATCGCGCTGGTCATGCTGGCCGCGACGCTGGCTTCGACCTGGGGCCTGTCGCCGCTGCTGACGCTGCTGGTCGCCGGCATGACCGCGCGTGCGCTGATGGGCCACCGCCTCAACGTCGAGCCCTACCTGGGCAGTGCCGGCGCGGCGCTGATGGTGCTGCTGTTCATCAGCCTGGGCGTGCTGTTCAGCGTCGACGGTGTGCGCCAGGTGTGGCCGTGGGTGCTGGCGCTGATCGGCGCGCGGCTGCTCGGCAAGGGCCTCGGCGTGGCGCTGCTGGCGCGGCCCAGCGGCCTGGGCTGGCGCCAGGCGCTGGGGCTGACGCTGGCGCTGCAGCCGATGGGCAGCCTGGCGGTGCTGATGGTGGCCGACAACTTCCGCTGGAGCGAGCAGCTGCCCGGCTTCGATGCGGGCGTGATGCAGGCGCTGCTGGTGGCCGCAGCGGCGATGCAGCTGACCGGCCCGCTGTGGCTCGAGCTGGCGCTCGAGCGCGTCGCTGGCGAATGCCGTGAGGAGCCGCACCATGCCGCTTGAAGCCTTCACCACGTCGCAGCCGCTGACGATGGGCGTCGAGCTCGAGCTGCAGCTGCTCGACACGCTCGAATTCGACCTCGCACCGCGCGCGCAGGACCTGCTGCGCGCGCTCGACAAGCACCCCGGCGCCTGGGACGTGAAACCCGAGATCACGCGCAGCATGATCGAGATCGGCACCTCGATCCAGCGCGAGCACGCCTCGCTGCGCGACGAGCTGCACGACCTGTGCCGCCAGCTGTCGCGCGGCGCGCGCAAGCTCAACATCGCCATCGGCGGCGGCGGCACGCATGCCTTCCAGCACTGGAGCGAGCAGCAGATCTTCCCCACCGAGCGCTTCCACTACATCAGCGAGCTCTACGGCTACCTGGCCAAGCAGTTCACGGTGTTCGGCCAGCACGTGCACATCGGCGTGCCGCACGGCGACGAGGCGCTGTGGCTGCTGCATGCGCTGTCGCGCTACGTGCCGCACTTCATCGCGCTCTCCGCCTCGTCGCCGTTCGTGCAGGGCGTGGACACCGGCTTCCATTCGGCACGGCTGAATTCGGTGTTCGCCTTCCCGCTGTCGGGGCGTGCGCCGTTCGTGCTGACCTGGGACGAGTTCGGCCAGTACTTCGAGAAGATGACCAGCACCGGCGTCGTGCAGTCGATGAAGGACTTCTACTGGGACATCCGGCCCAAGCCCGAGTACGGCACGATCGAACTGCGCGTGTGCGACACCCCGCTGACCGTCGACAAGGCCGCGGCGCTGGCCTGCTATCTGCAAAGCCTGTGCCGCTACCTGCGCGAGGAGCGGCCCTACGAGCCGGCCGAGGACGACTACCTCGTGTACACCTACAACCGCTTCCAGGCCTGCCGCTTCGGCCTGGACGGCGAGATCGTCGACCCGAAGACCAAGCAGCGGCAGAAGATCCGCGACGACATCATCCGCACGCTGGCCCGCGTGGCCGAACATGCGCTGGACCTGCGCTCGCTGGACGCCAACAACCAGATCCGCGATTCGCTGTTCGACGGCAACGACGCCACCTGGCTGCGTGCGCAGCGCGCCAGCGGCACGCCGCTGCCGGCCGTGGTCGAAGCCGCCAGCGCGCGCTGGATGATGAAGTAGCGCCCCGCCAGCCTGTCCGGTATGCCTGGCGCTCGAGGCGTACGCGGCCTGGCTCTCGACACCAGGGCGGTGTCGCTCCTCAGCGCCTGAAACAACTGCCATGCGCGGCGTGCTGCGCGCGACGGGCCGCAGTTGTCATCAAGGTTGTGATTGACCCGGACGCAGCGCGGCGCTATCACTGAGCCCCACCAGGCTTCTTTGGGAGGCGAGTGCATGACCACGCGAGACACCGAAGGGCGGCGCAGCGGCGGTGCACAAGCTGCCCGCACGACATCGCTGCATCACCCGAACCGCCCCCATCGCGGCAACGTCCGCGCGGCCCACCTGGCGGACGACTTGCGCGACTTGGCTTGGCAGTACCTGAAATCGGTCCAGATCGCTGCGGATCTCAGCGACGAAGTGCTGGAAATGCTTCGCGGCAACGACAACAAGAAGCCCCATTTCGGCTGGCTGCCGTTGAGCTGGGGCGCAGGCACGTTGGCGCCAGAAGCCCGACCCAACCCACTGGGTTCGTTCTGCGTGGCGCGCGAGGTGCAAGGCAAGTGGGTCGACCACAGCGTGATCCTGCTCGCCGGCTACCGCCTGAAAGACAAGCGGCCTGCCGGCGGCGAGGTCGGATTGCGCGTCGTCATGCACCTGGCCCCGTTGAACAACGGCCCCGACTGGCGGGTGCAGATCACCGGCATGAGCACCTCGTGGCTGCCGCAAGACTTTGGCACTGCGCCGGCGATCGATGCCCAGGAAGAGCGGCTCAGGGATCGCATCGCCGACCTGGTGGCGTCACTGGGCTATGTGGCGGCGGCGATCGAAGGCATGGCCTACGTCGACCCGGCCGCAGACCACAGCCTGCGCGTGTTCCTGTCGTGCGCGAAGCCGGCGCCGGATGGCGCTGCACCGCGCAACTTCAGGCTCGTTGCCGAACTGCCGGCCGATGGCGGCGCGGCGCGCGTGCAGGCCGCGGTCGAGCGCATCAGCCACGCCAAGACCTGGGCCTTCACGCTCGACCCGGCGTCGTGCCCGCCACCGAAGCAGATCGAACTACGCCGGGCGACACGCGACAGCGACAAGCTGGACCCGCTGCGCACGGCCACCTCGCGCATCCCGTCGCGCTTGCGGCGGCAGGTGAGCGCGCAAGGGCCCGAGCTCGAGGTGCGGCAAACGCGCCTGGGTCAGGTGTCGGGCAAGCCCGAGCTTGTGCAGCGCATCCCGCCCACCACACGGCCGCTGCGCAGCGACGACCTGGCTGCCGCGCATGCCTACCTGCGCGGCGACGAACTGATGCGCCGGCTGGAGGACTACGGGCTGATGCCGGCGCAGTACTTCAAGTTCGCCAAACTGCCGCTCGTGCTTCGACACCGCGCACCGCTGAAGGGCGCGCGCGACGGCATCTCGGTCAATGCCCAGGTGCGGCCGCTCGGCGTCGGCCCGGGCATCTGGCCGAGCAGCGGCGGCCCGTCCGCACCGCCTCTGGAAGTCAGCTTCGGCTGGGCCGAGCTGGCGCACCGCAGCCGCCTGGAAAACCGCGGCAAGCGCTTGCGTGCGCAGCCGCTGGGCCTGGCGGCCGACGTGCGCTGGGCCTGGCACGAGTTCGCCCACGTGCTCAACTACGCCAGCTTCGGCGAGCTCGAGTTCCGCTTCGCACACAGTGCCGGCGACGCGCTCGCCGCCATCGTCACCGACCCCGATGTGTGCCGCAAGGGCCCCCCTGAGGGCGTGCCGGCCGATCGATTCCGCACCTTTCCGTGGGTCTTCATCACGCGCCGCCACGACCGCGAGGCAGCGTTCGGCTGGTGCTGGTGCGGCCGACGCAACCTGGCACGGCTGTCGCTGCCCGGCGCCGACACGTCGAGCCTGCCGCACCTGGGTTACTTCGAGGAACAGTTGCTGTCGTCATCGCTGTTCCGCCTGTACCGGTGCATCGGCGGCGAAGATCCCGACCTGGACACGCGCCGCAGCGCCTCGGACTACTGCGTCTATCTGGTGATGCGCGCGATCCAGCTGCTGGGCTCGGGGACGGTGGTGCCGGCCTACAAGGTCGAGGACTTCGTCGAGGCGCTGATCGATGCCGACCTCGGCACCGGCGTGTGGGACATCGCCGCGAGCTGGCCCGAGGCTCCTTTGCCCCGCCGCGTGCACCGCGTCGGCGGCTGCGTGCACAAGGTCATCCGCTGGGCCTTCGAGCAGCAGGGGCTGTACGCCGACGTCGCCGACGACGCGTCCTTCGAAGGCCCCGGCGAGGCGCCGGCCGTTGACATCTACATCGCCGATCGCCGCGGCGACGGCGGAAGCGATGGCGACGGCGGCTACCGACCGGTGCCGCTGTCCGCCGCACCGGCTGGCACGCCGCAGTGGCACGCCGCCGACTCGGCGATCAAGCTCGACCAGGGCGAGCTGGTGGTCACCGTGCGCAACCGCGGCAAGACCCCGGCCACGGGCGTGCAGGTGAAGTGCTGGGTCTTGCCTGTCGGGGCCGCGAACGCCGACACCCCTGCGCTGTGGTCGCCGCTGGACGCCGCGGCGGGCGCTGCACCGGCCACGGTGGGCCCGCATGCGCAGCAGCCGTTTCACTTCGCCACGCTGGTGGGCGGCACCGCGTTGACTGGTCCGCACTGGGTCAAGGCCGCGGCCACCTGCGCGGACGACCCGTCGAATCTGGACCCGCTGGCCATGCCTGGCCTGAACGATACCGACACGCCGTTGGCGGACCTGGTGGCCAACGACAACAACCTGGGGTTGCGCGTACTGAACTTCTGATCAGGCCCACTCGGCCTTTGCCCGCGCCAGCACCCGCAACAGGGTCGGCACCTCGATGTGCGTCGCAGCACCCTGCTGATCGAAGATGCAGCTCCAGATGCCCCCGGCCAGCCGCCGGCTGGCAAGGCTGTCGCTGCGGTAGTGCACGCCGATGCGTTCGCGGTTCTTCGCCAGCCGCGCCGCCAGCCAGAACAACGGACCGTCCAGATCGATCGGCGTGCTGGTCTTGGTCTTGTATTCGTCCCACGTCGGCTTGTGGCCGGGGGTCGAGCCATCGGCCTTCATGCCCATGCCGTAGCGTTGGGCCACGATGTCGATCTCGAGCAGCAGCAGTGCGATGAAATGCCCCAGGAACGCGTGCCCGCTGGGGAAGGCCGGATGCCGTGGCGGGCCGAAGGGCGGTACCAGCCCCGGGCACAACAGCGATGGCCGCACGCGACGGAACACCTGCTTGTAGTGCATGTACACCAGGTTGCCGATCGCCAGGCCACAACGAATGAGCTGCATCGTGTGCGGCTTGCTCACCGAATCCATCGCCAGCAGGTGCACGAAGAAGGCGGGGATGGCGTCGGCCTGTTCCAAGCTTTCGGCGAGATAGCGGCCGCGGTCGTCTTCCATCAGGTCGATCAGTTCTTCGAGTTCGCCCTTGATGAAGGTCCAGGCCTGCGTCGGGTCGTCGGCGCCGATGAATGCTGGGTGCGCCCACTTCATGTGGGCCTTGCGCATCCATTTGCGTGTATCCAGCGTGGCCGCGTCGACCTGCCACGATGTGTGCTGCGCCGCGAACTCGCGCGCGGCCAGGATCGACGGCGCCGAAATGTCGACGTCCTGCAACCACTCGACCAGTTGGCTGTCGAAACCCAGCGTCCAGAAACGCAGCGCCGGATCCCAGTCTTCGGTCTGCCACTGCAGCGGCTTGTTCGGATCGCGATACGGATTCAGGCGTGCATCGGTGGGAAAGGCCACACCGCCGCTGACCGGCGAGAAATCCAGCGTCCACGTCTTCAGGCCCAACTCGAGCGGCGTCGCATAGGCGCTGCGCGCGACCGGGCCGTACCCCGATAGGAAACCGCTACCGCTGGCCATGCCGGCCCCCGTGGCACCCAGGTAAGGCATCCAGCCGTAGCCCTGGCCCTGGCCCTGGCCCTGGCCCTGGCCCTGACCCTGACCCTGACCCTGACCCTGACCCTGACCCTGACCCTGACCTTGACCTTGACCTTGACCTTGACCTTGACCTTGACCTTGACCCTGGCCGAACGATGCCTGCGATCCACTCATGTGAGTCTCCTGTGGTGAGTCTTCAGGCCGGAATCCCCGCCAGGCTCAAGCCCTCGAGCACACGATCCAAATAGGGGCTGCGCAACGGGTACCACTTGGCAAAACCCGACCGCGTGAAACCGGGTTCCCAAGCCATCAATTCGGCTGCGTGTGGCCGCGCGCGGTCCAGTTCGCCCGACAGTGCCAATGCGGCGATCAGCAGGCGCTTGGACGCCTTGTAGCGCGGGTTCAGGCGCTGCGCGTTGTTCAGCCAGATGACGGCCTCGTCCAGGCGGCCAAGGACCAATGCCGCCGTGCCGTTGGTGGTGCAATACGAAAAGCTCAGTTGATCGAACGGACTCAGCCGCATGGCGTTGCGTACCCGCGTCATTGCCTCTTCGCCGCGGCCGATGTAGGCCAGCGTCGTGCCGCTGCGCGCCCAGGCCGGAGCACAACTCGGATTCAGGTGCAAGGCCTGGTCGAACATCTCCATGGCCACGTCGAAGCTCTTGTGCAGGAACGACTGGATGTGCCCGGCCACCGACAGGGACAAGGCATCGCGCGGATCGAGCTGCACCGCGGCCTGTGCGTGTTCATCGGCCAGGCGCCGGTCCAGGCCCATGTCGCTGCTCAAACCCTCGCCGAAGCGCAGGTTGTGCCACCAGGCCAGATAGGCGTGCGCCTGCGCGTAGCCCGCGTCGAGTTCGATGGCGCGGCGGAACATGTCGCCGGCCAGGTCGAAGTCGGGTGGATTGAACTTGTACAGCACCGCCAGCCCGCGCAGCATGCAGTCGTAGGCGCCGAAGTTGTCGGTCGGTCGCTCGCGCAGGCGCGCAATCTCCGCTTCCTGCAGCCGCGGGTCGATGGCCGCGGCGATGCTGACGGCGATCTGTTCCTGGAAGTCGAACAGATCCTCGTCCGCGCCGTCGTAGTGCTCGGCCCACAGTTCGCGGTTGCGGGTGGCGTCGATCAAGCCGGTGTTGATACGCAGGCGCTTGTCGCGGCGCTGCACCGAGCCTTCGAGCAAGTAGCGCACGCCGAGCTCCGCGGCGATGTCGGCGGCACCGGCAATGCGCTCGCGGTACTTCAGCGTCGAACTGCGCGCCACCACGAACAGTGAATGGTTCATCGACAGCTGGGTGATGATCTCCTCGGTCATGCCGTCGCCGAAGTAGGAATCGACCTCGCTGCCGTCGCCGCGGAAGGGCAGCACGGCGACGGTCGGGCGGTTTTCCCACATCAGGTGCGGCTGGATATCGGGCGCGGCGTCGCTGCCGGGCAGCACGCAGTAGGTGTGCACCGGACGACTGATGTTCTTCAGGTGCTGCTCGCCCAGGTCGACCAGCCGCACCGGCAGCTTGTTCCAGACAAAGTCGCGCACCCCCTGGGTAATGACCACCTGGTCGGGCGCAGCCATCTGGTGCACGCGCGAAGCGATGTTCACGCCGTCGCCGAGCAGCTTGCCCTCGTCGACGATGGCGTCTTCGATGCTGATGCCCACGCGCATGTGGATCGGGTTGGCGCGGTCGCCGGTGCGGCGGTCATCGAGTCGCTGCAGCAGGTCGATGGCCCAGCGCACCGCCTCGACCGCGCTCGGGAACTCGACCAGCACCGCGTCGCCGGCGACTTCGATCAAGCGCCCGGAAAAGGCCTGGATGTTCGGTTCGATCAGCTCGCGCTGCACCGCCTTCCAGGCCGACACCGCGGCAGCGTCGTCACGCTCGACCAGCCGGGTCCAGCCGACGACGTCGGCAAACGCTATTGCCGCCAAGCGACGCACCACCCGCACCGCGCCTTGCACGAGGACTCCTCGACGTGCTGGGGCGAAGACTCTAGCGCACAAGCTGCGCCCTGCACAGCAGCCGGCGTTGCCAAAGTTGGGGATGAAAGCCCCTTGCGGCGGATAGCGGTCGAGCGACGTCGCAGGCGCCAGCGGCGGCCGCGGCACGCCGGCCAACGGCCGGCTAGAGTGCCGACGCCGATAGGCCACGTTTCACATCCACGCCCGCGCTCAATCCCGTGATGCCCACCCAAGCCCTGAGCCCCAAGGCCTTCGTCACGCTGCTGCTGCTGGCCTGCATGTTCGCCGGCAACCACGTGGCGGCGCGCTTTGCGCTCGACCATGGCGTGGACGTGAGCACCGCGGTGGCCGTGCGCAGCCTGGGCACGGCCGCGGTGGTGGCGATCATCGTCGCGCTGTACCGCGTGCCGCTGGCCCTGACGCCGCGGCACCGCCGCATGATGCCGCTGATCGCGCTGCTGGTCGGCGTGCAGAGCCTGTGCCTGTATTCGGCGGTGGCGCGCATCCCGGTGGGGCTGGCGCTGCTGGCCTTCAACACCTACCCGCTGTGGACGGCCGCGGCCACCTGGGCCCTCTACGGCCACCGGCCCGAACGCGCGGTACTGGTCGCCATGCCGCTGATCCTGTGCGGGCTGGCGCTGGCGCTGGATGTTTCGGGCACAACCTCGGGCCTGGGGCTGCGCTCACACTGGCTGGGCATCGGCAGCGGCGTCGGCTTCGCGCTGGTGGCGGCGGCGAGCTTCGGCCTGGTGCTGGCGCTGACACAGCACGAGGTCGCCGACCTGGACGGGCGGCTGCGCACCGCGATCACCATGGGCATCGTCGGCGTGCTGGCGCTGCTGGGCAGCTTCACACAGGGCGGGCTGCACTGGCCCGACGCCGCCGCCGGCTGGTGGGGCCTGGCGCGGCTGACGCTGCTGTACGGCACCGCCTTCACCATCATGTTCACGCTGCTGCCCAGGCTGGGCGTGGTCGGCAGCTCGCCGATCCTGAACGTGGAGCCGGTGGCGGCGCTGGCCATGGCCTGGCTGCTGCTCGGGCAGTCGGTGTCGGTGGTTCAGATGCTGGGCGCGCTGCTCGTGGTGGGGACGGTGATGGTGCTGGGGTTGCGCAGGCGGTAGGGCGAAGGCCTCGATGCCTCATTGCGCTCAAGCACCTCGCGCAGGAGAGCGGCTGCCAAGGCAAACTGAGGCTGCGGCAGAGGATGTCGGCGAGGCAGCAGGAGTCGCCGTTCACCGCGACCGGCCAAATCACCAGCTTGCTACCATGCCTGAGTGAAACGATGGCGCTGGGCGCAACAGCTGCGCCACTAACCGGACCTTGGCGCACAGCCTGCGCCACTATCCGGATACGGGCGCATGTCGCCCGACATTCAAGTTGGCTGGCGAGATCCCTGCCAGGCACGAGGTGCTGCGCGGGAGCCCACACAACACCCGAGAACCCACCTGACCGTAAGACAAGGAAGTCGAATCGATGAAGCAGCGTACTCACCTCTTGGCCATCCTCGCAACCTGCGCCTTGCTGGCGGCGCCTCGTTGGGTCGCGGCCCAAGCGGGCGCAATCCCCCTTGGGCTCACCACTGCGGACAAGGTCGAGACGAGGATCGGCCCGCTCGAGTTCAAGGACGGCGTGCCAAGCAAGGCCACGGCGGAGAAGCTCTACGACAACCTCGACTTCACCTACGCCTATCGTGCCTTCATGGACAACCTGCGCGGCGTCAGCATTCACGCGCTGCGCAAGGGCATGCACGACATCGGCGTGAAGGACAACGAGGTGCTCGTCTTCTCGCAACTGATGGACGCCAAGTCGCTGTTCCTGACGGCCAACGCCGACACGATCTATGTCATGGGCTCGCTCGATCTGACGAAGGGCCCGGTGGTGATCGAGACGCCGCCCAACTTTCTCGGCGCCGTGCAGGACGCCTGGTTCCGCTGGGTGGTCGACCTCGGAGTACCCGGCCCCGATCGTGGACAGGGCGGCAAGTACCTGATCGTGCCGCCGGACTACAAGGGTGAACTGCCGGATGGCGGCTTCTTCATTTCGCGCGCGCGCACGAACACCATCGTGTGGTTCGGCCGTTCGTTCCTGGAGAACCACAGCGATCCAAAGCCGGTGGTCGAACGCATCCGGAAATTCACCAAGGTCTACGCCTACGAACCCGGCGGCGTCGGCACTCCGATCGCCGAATTCCTGGCGGGCAAGGCCAGGCTCGGTCGCGTCACGCCTGCGCCGCCGACCGTGTTCCACGAAGGCAGCGGCAAGGTGATGAACACCATCCCGCCGAACGACTGGACCTTCTATGAGATGCTGAACGAAGTGGTGCAGCGTGAGCCAGCCACGTCGCTCGACCCCGAGCTGATGGGGCCGATCGCCGCCATCGGCATCGTCAAGGGCAAGCCTTTCGCTCCCGACGTGCGCATGAAGAAGATCATGAACGACGCGCTCGCGCTCGCCAACGCGACCTCGCGCACCCTGCTCATGAGTGCGCGCGATCCAAGCTGGTTCTACTATCCCAACTCGTCGTGGCAGAACTACCTGTTCGACACCGGCTACGAGTTTGAAACGCCCATTCCGTTGATCACGCGCGAGGGCGTCAAACCCTTCCCGCCCACCGGCTATCGGACGATGGATGCGCGCACGAACTTCTTCTACGGCGTCACCGGCATCACCCCTGGCATGGCGATGCGCCTGCCGGGCATCGGCTCGACCTATCTTTGGACGATGCTGGATGCGAACAAGCAGAACCTCGACGGAGCCAAGACTTACAAGGTGACCCTGCCCAAGGGAATCCCGGAGGCGAACTTCTGGTCGTTCACCCTATACGACAACATGACGCGGTCGATGCTGGACACGCCGCAGCGCTTCCCGCGCGCCGGCAGCCAAAGCTACCCGTCGCCGGCCGCAGAACCGAACGCCGACGGCTCGACGACGGTCTATTTCAGCCCGGCCCAGCCGGCCGGCGTCAAGCGCGGCAACTGGATCCAGACCCTGCCCGGCAAGGGCTGGTTCACGGTCCTGCGCCTCTACAGCCCGCTGGAACCCTTCTTCGCCAAGACCTGGCGGCCAAGCGAGATCGAATTGGTTCCGTGACGGGCCAGCCAACATCCGCATGCCCATGACCGGCTGCAGCGGGCTTCGCCCCGCTTCCGCCGGCAGGTGATGCGGGGCGTTGAGCGGCAGCAAGCTGGCAAGTCGAAAGGCCGCTGCCAGTCTGAAGCTGCAGTCCAGCACCGCATACGGCGGGCAGCAACGCGATTCCGGCATCGCGCCGACGTTCGCTGCCCTTGTCTTTCACCCGACACACCCATTGAGCGGCGGGTCAGAGCGCCGCAACACAGCGCAATGACGAAACCGCTGGCGTAGCACGATTGCTATGCACGGAGGTCGTGCGCTCCGCCACCTTCCCTCCCATCCGCGTCGAGCCCAAGGTTCGGGCTGAAGTCGAGGCGGTCTTGCGCGAAGGTGAATCGCTGACCCAGTTCATCGAGGAAGCGGTCGTCGCGGCCGCGGCCTGGCGCCGCGTGCAGGCCGAGTTCGTCACCCGCGGGGAGGCGGCCATCGCGCGCTGGAAACGTGAAGGCGGCGGGCACACGGTCGACGCCGTCATCGACGGTCTGCAGACGCGGCTGGATGCCGCCAAGCGCCGTGCCGCCAAGCGCGCGGGACGGTGACGATCAAGTTCACGGTCGCGCTGCTGCAGGAGGCCGTGGAAGACCTGCGGCGTCTGGAAGACTCTGCCATCGAGCGCGAGCCATCGGGCGAGGCGCCCGACTGGGCCACTCCGCAGCGATCGCTGGACGCCCTCCGCGAGGGCATGCGCCTGCTGTCCTGGTCGCCCTACTCGTGCCGTCGGGCAGAGCGGGGCAATGGTCGCTCGCGAGAACTGATCGTGCCCTTCGGTGCAGCGGGCTACATCGTTCTGTTCGAGATCGTCGGTGACATCGTTGTCGTCGGCGCCGTGCGGCACCCGCGGGAAGAAGACTACCGGCACTGAGTGCCCCGCCTCAGCGCCCTTCGCTTGAGTCCGGAAGCCCCGCCCGATACGCGCGCACCGCATCGTCGATGGTGGCAAAGAAGGTCTGCTGCCCGAAGTGGCTGAACAGGCCGAAGCGCTTCAGCTTGTCCTTCACCGGCCCCTTCATCTCCGCGAAGCACAGCTCGATGCCCTGCTGCTGCAGCGACTCGTCCAGCTCGCGCAGCATGTCGGCCGCGGTGACGTCGACGCTGGTCACCGGCTCGGCCGTCACCACCAGCCAGCGCGTCGGCGTCGGCGCGGCGGCCAGCGTGTCGCGCACCATGCGCTCGAACCACTCGGCATTGGCGAAGAACAGCGGCGCGTCCCAGCGCAGCAGCACCAGCCCGTCGATGCGCTGCGCCTCGGGGTGACGCTTGACGTCGTGCCAGCCGTCGACGCCGGTCACGCGCCCCAACACCGCGAAGTGCGGCCGCCAGCCGTCCCACAGGAACTCGATCACCGCGGCCACCACCGCCAGCACGATGCCCTGGATCGCGCCCAGCAGCAGCACGCCGGCGGCGCAGCCGATCGACAGCCAGAACTCCCAGGCCTGGATGCGGCGGATGCGCTGCAGGTCGCGCCATTCGATCAGCCCCAGCACCGAGGCGATGACCACCGCCGCCAGCGCCGCATAGGGCAGCCGCTCCAGCAATTGCGGCGCCAGCAGCAGCAGCGCCGCCACGCCGAGCGCGCCGATCACGCCGGTGAGCTGCGAGCGCGAGCCCGCTGCCTCGGCCACCGGCGTGCGCGACGAGCTGCTGCTGATCGGGAAGCCCTGGAGCAGCCCCGCCGCCAGGTTGGCCGCACCCAACGCCACCATCTCCTGATTCGGGTCGACCGGCGTGCGCAGCCGCTGCGCATAGCTGCGCGAGAGCACGCTGGTGTCGGCAAAAGCCACCAGCGCCACGGCCAGCGCGCCGCCCAGCACCGGCAGCAGGTCGGCCCAGCCGATCCACGGCAGCGACGGCGCCGGCAGCCCTTGCGGCAGCGTGCCGAGCACCTTCACGCCGTGCCGTGTGTCGAGATCGAACCACGCCACCGCGGCCGTGGCGGCGGCGATGGCGATGAGCATGCCGGGCACCCGCGGCCAGCGCTTGAGCAGCAGGATCAGCGCCAACGAGCCCACGCCCACGCCGCAGGCCGTGGCATTCAGCCGCCCGTCCCACAGCGCCCGCACGAAGGCCAGCGCCTGCGCTGGCGGGCCGTCGCCTTCGATGGCGATGCCGCACAGCTTGGGGCATTGGCTGACGATCACCGCCAGCGCGATGCCGTTCATGTAGCCGTAGCGGATCGGCTTGGACAACAGCTCGGTGACGAAGCCCAGCTTCGCCAGGCCGGCGACGATGCCGATCAGCCCCACGGCCAGCGCCATCGCGCCGGCCAGCGCCACCGCGCGCGCCGGGTCGCCGGCGGCCAGCGGCAGCAGCACCGCCAGGATCAGCGCCGCCAGCGCCGAATCCGGCCCCAGCACCAGGATGCGGCTGGGCCCGAACAGCGCGTAGGCCAGCAGGGCGGCGATGGTGGCGTACAGCCCGTGGATGCCGGGCAGGCCCGAGGCCACCGCGTAGGCGATGCCCACCGGCACCAGCATCGTCGTCAGCACCAGGCCGGCCGCGATGTCATGCCGCCACCAAGAGGCCGGGTAGTGGCGCAACAGCTGCAACCCGGGCAGCCAGCGCGCCCAGCCGCTGGCGGCAGGCGGCCACGGGGTCGAGGGTTCGCTCATCGCTTCGCCGGCACGCTATCACAGCCCGGCCGGCGCGCAGTCACGCCGTCCATCGGCCGCGCAGCCGCGTCTTGGCCAGGTCGATCAGCGCGCGCGTCTTCGCCGGCGGCTCCATGCGCCCGGGCCAGGCCGCGTACAGGAACACCGGCGGCAGGCGCGCCTGCGCCAACAGCCGCACCAGGCGGCCGGCCTCGACCTCGGCGCGCAGCGTGAAGTCCGGGGCGCCGAAGATGCCCGCGCCGGCCAAGGCCAACGCCCGGCCGGCGGCCGACATCGACACGCTGAACTGCCCACGCACGCGCACGGTCACGTCGCGCTGGCCGACGCGGAAGCGCAGCGACCACGGGCTCGCCAGCCGCGAGAACGCGATCCATTCGTGCCCGGGCAGTTCGTCCACGCGCTTCGGCGTGCCGCGCGCGGCCAGGTAGGCGGGCGAGGCGACGCACCAGACCTGCATCTCGGCGAGCCCGACGGCGCGCAGGCTCGAATCGCGCACCCCCGTGACGCGCAGGCTCAGGTCGATGTTCTCCTGCACGGGGTCGATCAGCTGATCGGTCGGCACGTATTCGACGCGCATCAGCGGATGCCGCGCCGCGTACTCGGCGAGCAGCGGCGCGACGAAGGGCGCGGCGTCGATCGACGAGGTGATGCGCAGCAGGCCGGACAGCTCGCCCTGCCGCGCCCGCGCGCGCTCGGTGACTTCCCCGGCGTGCGCCAGCAGCGCGCGGCAGTCGGCGAGGAAGGCTTCGCCCGCCGGCGTGATCGCCAGGCGCCGCGTCGAGCGCTGCAGCAGCTGCACGCCGAGCTCGCGCTCGAGCGCGGCCACGCCCTGGCTGGTGGCGGACTTGGTCAGCGCCAGCCGCTGCGCGGCGGCGGTGAACGAACCCGCCTCCGCCACCGCCACGAAGATCCTCAAGCGCGCCAGGTCCATGTGCCGCCACGCCCTATGAGCTGCGTTGTTTGTCCAGTATCACACGACGATGAATTCGCGCCGAGGCTGTTTTTCGGAACGATCGGCGAGTGCAGGATACGGGCTCCCACCCCTTCGACTTTCAAGGACACCGCCATGTACGTTCTGCTGGGCGCCAACGGCAACATCACTTCGCGTGCGGCGCGCACGCTGCTGCAACAGGGCCGTGCGGTCCGCATCGTCGGCCGCAACGCCGCCGCGCTGGCACCGCTGCGCGAACTCGGCGCGCAACTCGCCATCGGCGACGCGCAACAGGCCGACTTCCTGACCCGCGCCTTCGACGGTGCGACCGCCGTCTACACGATGATCCCGCCGGACTACGCGGCGCCGGACCTGCGCGCTTCGCAGACGCACTTCGGCACGGCCATCGCCACGGCGGTGGCACGCAGCCGCGTGCCGCGCGTCGTCAACCTGTCCAGCATCGGCGCCGAGCTGGCGTCGGGCACCGGCCCGATCGCCGGCCTGCACGAGCAGGAGCAGCGCCTGAACGCGCTGCCCGGCCTGCAGCTGCTGCATCTGCGCCCGGGCTACTTCATGGAGAACCACCTGCTCGCGGCCGGAGCCATCGCCGCGCTGGGCGTGTATGCGTCGCTCGAGCGTGGCGACGTGCCGGTGCCGATGATCGCCACCGCGGACATCGCCGCCGTGGTCGTGCGCGAGCTCGTGGCGCCGGGCGCACGCGGCGTGCTGC
>DAORHX010000022.1:0-18492 GCA_035438245.1 Rubrivivax sp. | reverse complement strand
GCATGCAGTGCGAGCGGCGGCTGTTGCGCGAGCAGCTGCCGCAGCAGTTCGCGGCCGACCAGGCCGGTGGCGCCGGCCAGCAGCACGCCGGGGCGGCGAGGGCGGGCATTCATCGGGCGAGCTCCTTCGTGGGTTGCGGCAGGGCATGAAGTATGGCCGCCGGCCGTCACACGGCCGGCGGCGGGCGCGGCGGTAGCATCGCGGGCCTTGTCAGACCCCGCACCCCCGATGGATTCCTTCAGCAACCGCACCTTCGACGAGATCCAGATCGGCGAGTCGATCACCCGCTCGCACCGGCTGACGCGGCCCGACGTCGAGGCGCTGGCCTTCGTCTCCGGCGACGTCGACCCGTTCCACACCGACGCGCAGAGCACGCGCCAGGACACGATGTCGGCCGAAGGCGTGGCCGCCGAGGCGCTGGTGTCGGCGCTGCTGCAGCGCCGCCTGCCGGGCCCCGGCACGGTGATCGTCGCGCAGGACCTGCGCTTCGGCGGCACGATGCGCGTCGGCGACCAGATCGCCGGCACGCTGACGGTGAAGGCAAAGCACGCCGAGCGCCGCGAGATCGTGTTCACCTGCCACGTGCACAACGGCGGCGTCGACCTGATCACCGGCACCGTCACCGTCGTCGCGCCGGCGCAGCGCATCGTCTTCAGCGACATGGCCACGCCGGAGATCGTGCTGCGCCACACCGACGTGTTCGCGCGGCTGCTCAAGCGCTGCGAAGGCATGCCGCCGGTGCTGACCGCGGTCGTGCACCCGTGCGACCACGATTCGCTGCTCGGCCCGCTCGAGGCGGCGCGGCGCGGCCTGATCGTGCCGGTGCTGGTCGGGCCCGAGGCGAAGATCCGCGCGGTGGCGCAGGCCGCCGGCGCCGACCTGAGCGGCGTGCTGATCAAGGACACCGAGCACAGCCATGCCGCGGCCGACCTGGCGGTGGCGATGGCGCGCGCCGGCGAGGTGCAGGCGCTGATGAAGGGCAGCCTGCACACCGATGAGCTGATGGGCGCGGTGGTGGCCGGCGCCACCGGGCTGCGCACCGCGCGGCGCATCAGCCACGTGTTCGTGCTCGACGTGCCGGCCTACCCGCGCATGCTGCTGATCACCGACGCGGCGATCAACGTCGCGCCCGACGCGCGCACCAAGGCCGACATCGCGCAGAACGCCATCGACCTGGCGCACGTGCTCGGCATCGACGAGCCGCGCGTGGCCATCCTGGCGGCGGTGGAGACGGTGAACCCCGACATGCAGAGCACCGTCGACGCCGCCATCCTGTGCAAGATGGCCGACCGCGGGCAGATCACCGGCGGCCTGCTCGACGGGCCGCTGGCCTTCGACAACGCCGTCAGCGAGGACGCCGCGCGCACCAAGAACATCGCCTCGAAGGTGGCGGGGCGCGCCAACATCCTGCTCGCGCCGGACCTCGAGGCCGGCAACATGATGGCCAAGCAGCTGCAGTACCTGGCCGGCGCCGATTCGGCCGGCATCGTGCTCGGCGCGCGCGTGCCGATCGTGCTGACCAGCCGGTCCGAATCGGTGCGTGCGCGGCTGGCGTCGACGGTGGTGATGGCGCTGCTGGCCGATGCGCAGCGGCGCAAAGCCGCGGCGCACTGAGCGCGTCGCCCCCCGCGGCGCGCGCCGTTACATCGCCATCGGCCGCGGCCCCGCAGATGCGGGGCCTTCCCCCGTTTGCGGGAATGGCGGCCGCTATGGGCGCCACTACCCTTGCGTCGTCTCAAGCCAACGACCGAGGAGTCTTCCGATGCGCCGCCTTTCAGCCACCGCCGCTGCAGCCTTGATGGCGGTGCTCACCGGCACCAGCCACGCCGCCTTCGTGGTGACCTACGAGGCGCCCGGCGTGACCAACACGACCGCGGGCTTCAGCTACGTGGGCGTGGAGACCTTCAACGGGCGCGGCACCGGCGTGCAGACCTTCAGCACCGACTTCGGCACCACCGGCCAGTCGACCGTGATCACCGGCCAGTACAACCACGTGCAGCTCAACACGGTGGACCAGTATGGCGGCGACGACGGCAGCAACTATGCGGTCGCGTTCGGCAACACGCCGTACGACGTCACGCTGTCGGCGACCAGCGGCGGCAACGCCGTGCCGGTCACCTATTTCGGCTACTGGCTGTCGGCGCTGGATGCGGGCAACCGCGTCAAGTTCTATCGCGGTGGGGCCGAGGTCTTCAGCTTCGATCCGACGCAGGTGCTGGCGCTGACCGGCAACTGCCCCGCAGGGCCCTATTGCGGGAACCCCGAAGCCTCGCACCTGGGCCAGAACAAGAACGAGCCCTACGTCTTCCTGAACTTCTACGACCAGAGCGGGCTGGGCTTCGACAAGATCAGCTTCTTCGAGAGCCCGGCGGTCGGCGGCTACGAGTCCGACAACCACACGGTCGGCTTCTACACGCGCATCACCGGCGAGGTGGTGCCGGTGCCGGAGCCGTCGAGCTTCGCGCTGCTCGGGCTGGCGCTCGCCGGTCTGGCCGCGACGCGCAGGCGCGCGGCCTGATGCCGCTGTCCGCCGACTGACGCGGCGCGGCACTGCCGCGCCGCCGTGCAGGACGGCCCGGCCGCAGCGCTTCGCGTCACTGCAGCTCGACGCCGGCCTTCTTCACCAGCTGCGCGTAGCGCGCCATCTCGCTGCGGAAGAAGGGCGCCGCCTTGTCGGCCGCGCCGACGTCGATGACGTTGCCCTGCCTGGCCATCGCTTCCTTCACGCCCGCGTCGGCGAAGGCCGCGACCACCGCGGCATGCACCCGCTGCACCTCGGCCGCGGGCAGCCCCTTCGGGCCGATGACCGCGAACCAGGCCTCGACCACGTAGTTCGGCAGCCCCTGCTCGACGAAGGTGGCGATCTCCGGTGCCGCCGGCACACGCTGCGCGGTGGCCACGCCGATGGCGCGCAGCGCGCCGCTCTTCAGGTGCGGCTGCACGCTGGGCAGCGCGGCGGTGGCAAAGTCCACCTGGCCGCCGATCAGGTCGGTGAGCATCGGGCCGACGCCCTTGTACGGAATGTGCCGCGCCTGCACGCCGGCTTCGTCGAGGAACTGCGCCGACGCCAGGTGCAGGATGGTGCCGTTGCCGCCGGACGCAAAGGTCATGTCGCCGCCCTTGCTCTTCAGCAGCGCGATCAGTTCCTTCGAGTTGCTGGCCGGCACCCGGGCGTTGACCACCAGCACCACCGGCGTGTAGCCGACCACCGCGATCGGCGTGAAGTCGCCCGGCATGTCGAAGGGCAGCGACTTGTAGACGCTGGGAAAGATGACGACGTTGTTCGACACCACACCGAGCGTCGAGCCGTCGGCCGGCGACCGCGCCAGTGCCTGCAGCCCGACGATGCCGCCGGCGCCGGGCTGGTTGTCGACCACCACCGGGTGGCCCAGCGCCTTGGCCAGCGCCGCCTGCGCGGCGCGCGTGATGGCGTCGACGCCCGAGCCGGTGGCATTCGGCAGGATGAAGCGCACGCTCTTGTCCTGCGCCCAGGCGGCAAGGGCGCCGGCCGACGCCACGGCGGCCGCTGCGCAGCGCAGGGCACGACGGCGGGTGAAGGCTTGGGCCATGGTCTCGTCTCCTTGGTCGTTGGCGAATTCAGGCCACCACGGCGCGGTGCCTGAGGTCTGCGATCTGCTGGCGCGAATAGCCGATGCCGAGCAGCAGTTCGTCGCGGTGCGCGGCAAATCGCGGCGGCTGCAGCCGCACCGGCAGCCGCTCGCCGCCGAGCGTGATCGGGAACAGCGTGGTCTTCACCGTCTGCCCGGCCTTGTCCCCGTCGGGCAGCTCGATGTCGGCCAGGCCGCCGGTGGCGCACAGGTGCGGGTCGTCGTACAGGTCCTCGGGCCGGCGGATCGGCGCGAACGGCAGGCCCGCGTCTTCCATCAGGCGCGCCAGCTCGGCCGCGCTGCGCGACGCCAGCCGCTCGCGCAGCGCCGCCAGCAGCGTCGGCCGCGCCAGCACGCGCTGGTTGTTGGTCGCCAGGCTGCGCTCGGCCTGCAGGTCGGGCCAGCCCATCACCGTGCACAGCGTCTGCCACTGCGCGTCGCTGACCGCGGCGAGGAAGATCTGCTCGCCGCCAGCGACCTCGAACACGTCGTAGATCGCCCACGGGCTCACGCGTGCCGGCATCGGCGCGGCCGGCGTGCCGGTGACCGCGTACTGCAGCATGTGCTGGCCGACCAGGAAGACGTTGTTCTCGTACAGCGCGCTCTGCACCTCCATGCCCTTGCCGGTGATGCCGCGCTGCACCAGCGCGGCCAGCGCGCCGATGGCGCCGAACATGCCGCCCATGATGTCGTTGACGCTGCTGCCGGCGCGCAGCGGGTCGCCGGGGCGACCGGTCATGTAGGCGAGACCTCCCATCATCTGCACCACCTCGTCGAGCGCGGTGCGGTGTTCGTAGGGGCCGGGCAGGAAACCCTTGTGGCTGACGTAGATCAGCCGCTCGTTGACGGCGGCGAGCGACGCGTAGTCCAGGCCGTACTGGGCCATCGCGCCGGGCTTGAAGTTCTCCACCACCACGTCGGCACTGGCCGCCAGCCGGCGCGCGGCGGCAGCGCCGTCGGGCTGCTTCAGGTCGATGCCGATGCTCTTCTTGTTGCGGTTGAACATCGGGAAGAAGCCCGCGCCCGCACCGAGCAGGCGGCGCGTGCCTTCGCCGCCGATGGGCTCGACCTTGATGACTTCGGCGCCCAGGTCGGCCAGCACCATGCCGCAGGTCGGGCCCATCACCATGTGGGTGAACTCGACCACCCTCAGTCCGTGCAACGGCTGCGGCGCGTTCATGCCGCGCCCTTCATCGTCTTCGGCAGGCCGGCGCGGGCGATGCTGCCGTGCAGCGGCTCGCCCTGCAGCCACTGTGCGACGCGCGCACGCAGCGCGAGCAGCGCGTCGAAATCCAGCCCGGTGGCCACACCCATGCTGGCGAACAGGTAGGCCACGTCCTCGGTGGCGACGTTGCCGCTGGCGCCCGGCGCATGCGGGCAGCCGCCGATGCCGCCCAGGCAGGCGTCGAAGCGGCGCACGCCGACCTGCCAGGCGGCATAGACGTTGGCCAGGCCCAGCCCGCGCGTGTCGTGGAAATGGCCGCAGGCCAGGCGTTCGCCGGCGATGGCCAGACCCTTCTCGAACAGCCGTGCCACCTGCAGCGGGTCGGCATAACCGACGGTGTCGGCCAGGCCGATGCGCTCGGCACCGGCATCGAGCGCCGAGCGCAGCAGGCGCAGCACCTCGGTCGGCTCGACCCGGCCCTGGAGGGTGCAGCCGAAGGCGGTGCTGATGCCGACCTCGATCATGCAGTGCGAGCCGGCGGCGTCGCGCGCGGCACGGATGCGGCCGATCTCGGCGACCGCCTCATCGGGCGTCCTGCGCAGGTTGGCCAGGCTGTGTGCATGGCTGGCCGACAGCGACAGCAGCATCGCGTCGGCGCCATTGTCGAGCGCCGCCAGCGCGCCCTTCAGGTTCGGCACCAGCACCGACGTCACCAGCCCCGGCAGCGTCTTCGCCGCCGCCACGAGTTCGGCGGTGTCGGCCAGCTGCGGCAGCAGCCGCGCCGGCACGAAGGAGCCGACTTCGATCTCGCGCTGGCCGGCGGCGTGGGCGGCGCGCAGCCAATCGAGCTTGTGCGCGGTGGGCAGCGTGCGCGCGATGCTCTGCAGCCCGTCGCGCAAGCCCACTTCGCGCACGGTGACCGCTTCGGAGGTGTTCGTCATGGCGCGGCACTGTAGGCCTTTCGCGGCGCTTGCACGAGTGCGGTTTCTTCGGGGCTGACTACACTTCGCCGCTTCGAGCATGTTGGAGCTTCGCATGACCACTCCCGCCACCGCGCTGCAGCTGCGTTCACTGGTGCGCCGCAGCGGCGAACTCGAGGTCGCGCTGCACGAGGTGGCGGTGCCCGAGCCCGGGCCCGACGAGGTGCTGGTGCGCATCGAGGCCACGCCGATCAACCCGTCCGACCTGGGGCTGCTGTTCGCCACCGCCGACCTGGGCACGCTGCAATGCTCGGGCACGGCCGCGCGGCCGGTGGTCACGGCACGCATTCCCGAGCGCGCGATGAAGGCCATGGCGGGCCGCGTGGACCAGGCCCTGCCGGTCGGCAACGAAGGTGCCGGCACCGTGGTCAAGGCCGGCACATCGCCGGCGGCGCAGGCGCTGCTGGGCCGCAAGGTGGCGATGATCGGCGGCGCGATGTACGCGCAGTACCGCTGCATCGCCGCGCGCGACGGCCTGCTGCTGCCGGCCGATGCCAGCGCGGCCGACGGCGCGTCGTGCTTCGTCAACCCGCTGACCGCGCTGGGCATGGTCGAGACCATGCAGCGCGAAGGCCACCGCGCGCTGGTGCACACCGCGGCGGCGTCGAACCTGGGGCAGATGCTCAACCGCATCTGCCTGAAGGACGGCATCGCGCTGGTGAACATCGTGCGCAAGCCCGAGCAGGCGGCGCTGCTGCGCGCGCAGGGCGCGAGCTTCGTCTGCGACAGCAGCGCGCCGGCCTTCGCCGACGAGCTGACCGAGGCGCTGGCGGCCACCGGCGCGACCATCGCCTTCGACGCCATCGGCGGCGGCAAGCTGGCCACACAGATCCTGTCGTGCATGGAAGCCGCGCTGCTGCGCCAGGGCGGCCAGTACAGCCGCTACGGCAGCACCACGCACAAGCAGGTCTACCTGTACGGCATGCTCGACACCGGGCCGACCGAGATCGTGCGCAACTTCGGCATGGCCTGGGGTGTGGGCGGCTGGCTGCTGTTCCCGTTCCTGCAGAAGATCGGCGCGGCCGAGGCGATGAAGCTGCGCCAGCGTGTCGCCGCCGAGCTGAAGACCACCTTCGCCAGCCGCTACACGCGCACCGTCTCGCTGGCCGAGGCACTGACGCCCGAGGCGATCGCCGTCTATGCGCGGCGCGCCACCGGCGAGAAGTTCCTGATCGACCCGAGCCGCGGCTGAAGCGGCGCTTCGCCACCCCACCGACAAGGAGACGCAACTTGCGCAGCTTCACCTCGCGCCGCGGCCTGGCCGCCGCCTGCTGGCTGGCCACACTGGTCACGACCTTGCCCGCGGCCGCCTTCATCGGCAGCCTGCGCGGGCCGAAGGCCGACGGCGAACTGGCGCTGCCGGCCCTGAGCGCGCCGGTGCGCGTGCTGCGCGACGAACACGGCATCCCGTACCTCTTTGCCGCCAACACGCCGGACCTGATCCGCGCGCAGGGCTTCGTCACCGCGCAGGACCGGTTGTTCCAGCTGGAGGGCTACCGCGCCATTGCCACCGGCCGCCTGGCCGAGAGCGTGGGCGAGGGCGGCCTGGCCAGCGACCGGCAGATCCGCCTGCTCGGCCTGCGCCGCAACGCCGAGCGCCACGCCAGACTGCTGTCACCCGAGGCGCGCGATTTCCTGCTGTGGTACGCCGAGGGCATGAACGCCTACATCAGCGGCCACGCCGACGACCATCCGCTGGAGCTGAAGCTGGCCGGCTTCTCGCCGAGGCCGTGGACGCTGGAGGACATGGTCACGGTGCTGCACTTCGTCAACTGGAGCCAGGCCGCCAACTTCAAGGCCGAGCTGACGATGCAGAAGCTGATCGACAAGTTCGGCGCCGACAAGGCGCTGCGCGAGCTGGCGCCGGTGAACGTCAATCCGCTGCGTACGCAGCAGCCGGTGATCGTCGGCGAGGCGGCCGGCGCGTAGCCGTTGGGCGAGGTGCGGCTGCTGGCCGGGCTGGACGAGCCCGACGCGCCTCTGGCACCGCTGGCACCGCTCGGGCTGGGCAGCAACAACTGGGCCATCGGCAAGAGCCGCAGCGCCAGCGGCGCGGCGGTGCTGGTCAACGACCCGCACCTGGACGCTCGCATGCTGCCCGGCATCTGGCACCCGGTGGGGCTGTTCGCGCCCGGCATCCAGGCGGTGGGCGCGGCCCTGCCCGCCGTGCCCGGCATCCAGGTCGGGCGCAACGCGCACGTCGCCTTCGGCGTGACCAACTCCTACGGCGACTCGCAGGACCTGTTCATCGAGAAGCTGGCGCCGGGCCGGCCCGAGCACTACCTGGACGGCGACCAGGTGCGGCCGTTCCATCGTATCGAGGAGACGATCCGCATCAAGGACAAGGATGCACCGGGCGGCTTTCGCGAAGAGACGATGACGGTCCGCGCCACCGTGCGCGGCCCCATCGTCAGCGGCCCGCTCCTCGGCTACGACGGCGAGGCGCTGTTGAGTCTGCGCATGGCTTCGGCCGAGGTGGCCGGCGGCTCGATCGGCATCGACCGGCTGCTCACCGCACGCAGCATCGCCGACGTCGACCAGGCGGCGCAGGCGATGGACGTCATCTACTTCAACTACGTCTTCGTCGACCAGGCCGGCGGCATCGGCCACCGCGCTACCGGCCGCGTGCCGGTGCGCGCCAGCAAGCAGGGCAGCCACCCCAAGCCGGTGGGCGCCAGCGACGACTGGCGCGGCTTCATCCCGCCGGAGCAGATGCCGGCGATGTCGCCGGCGCGCGACTGGGTCGGCAGCGCCAACCACGACAACCGGCCCGACGGCTACGCCTTCGACTATTCGTCGTACTTCGCGTCCAGCTACCGCATCCGCCGCGTGATCGAGGTGCTGGACCAGGGCAAGGGCATGCGCACGGCCGACCAGTCGGCGCTGATGATGGATGCACAGAACCTGCAGGCACCGCGCCTCAAACCGGCGCTGGTGGCCGCGCTGCAGGACGACCCGGCCCACGCCGACTTCGCGCGCATCCTCGCGGCCTGGGACGGCGTCGACGACAAGAACCTGGCTGCGCCGCTGATCTACCACACGCTGTACGAGCGGCTGGTGTGGGAGACCTATGTCGACGAGATGGGCGACAAGCTGGCGCGCAGCTGGCTGGGCATCTGGTACGCGTGGCAGGAGCGCTTCGACGCGCTGGTGAAGACCCCCGATTCACCGTGGTTCGACGATGTGCGCACGCCGCAGCAGGAGACGCTGCCCGACCTGGTGAAGCGCGTCGCGGCGGCGGCGCGGCCCGCGCTGCAGAGCAGGCATGGCGCCGACCCGACCCAGTGGAAGTGGGGCGACGAACACCGCATCGCCTTCTTCAGCCCGCTGCGGCGCAGCGGCACCGGCCGCGACTTCCTCGGTTATGCCGAAGCGCCGATGAGCGGTTCCGGCGCCACGCTGCTGCGCGCGCTGACGCCGTTCATGGGCGGCTTCAACGTCGAGTTCTTCGCCTCGATGCGGCTGGTGGCCGACCTGGGCGACGACGACAAGATCGAGGCCGTGGTGAGCGGCGGCGTCGTCGACCGCCAGTTCCATCCGCACCAGAAGGACCAGCTGCCGGCGTGGAGCGAAGGGCGGCTGCTGAGCTGGTGGTTCGCGCCGCAGCAGGTGGAAGCGCACGCGGTGCGCCAGCAGCAGCTGGTGCCGAGGTAGGTTCGGCCGGGTAGGCGGTGGCTCCGGTCGATGCATGTGCGAGGCGGTCGTCGCTGCAGATCAGCGCCCCGACCGTGGGGCGCGGCGGGCCGACGAGGTCGAGCAACAGTGCGCGTTTGCAGCCAATGCAAAAAGGGCGGCTGCCGCCGCCCTTCGTTGCTGCTGCCAGCGCTGTCAGCAACAGCGCTTCCGGCGTGATGCGACGCCGGTACCCACCAGCGCCAGCGCCACCAGCGCCAGCGACGCCGGCTCGGGGATGCCGGTCGGCGGCTGCACGGCCCCGTTGCGCACGTTGAAGATGTAGCGGCCGGCGACGTTGCTGTTCAGCGAACTGCTGATCAGTGCGTTGGCACCGCCGTTGAGCAGCGCGCCGTCGGTCGCCGAGCCGGAGAACTCGTAGGTCGCGACGCTGCCGTTGGACCAGCCTGCGCGCGCCGAGTTACCCCCCAGGCCGCCCGAGCCACCGCTGGCGTCGCCGGTTTCCCAAGTGATCGTGTCGTAGTTGAACTCGAAGTCGAAGTCGCCGGCGGCGATGTCGGCGCGCTCGGTGATGATCAGCTGGAAGCTGTTCAGCTTGTCGACATGGCTGGAGAAGTAGCCGACGTCGATCCAGTTGACACCGAACACCTTCTTGCCGCCGAGGGTCGCAGCGCCGTAGGTGACGTCGAGGCTGGCCGCAGGACGTGTGTCGACGTCGGCAAAGAACGGCGCCAGGATCTGCCGGTTCGTCGTGCTCAGCGGGAACGGTGTGAAGGTGCCCAGCGCCGCGTCAAACGTGAGGTTGCCATTGTTGTTGACGAACCCGGTCGACCTGTTGAGGCCGAAGAAGTTGATCGAAAAACCGAGTGCAACTGGGCCGACCGAGCTGTCGTCGTTGCCAGGCAGCGTGGTGGTGAACAGTGCGGCGTCGCGCACGGCGCCCGCGTGAGCCGGGGCAGAAAAACCAGCGGCGAGGGCGACCGCTGTGGCGAGAGTGGCAAGCGTCTTATTCATTTGGGTTCCGGGTGCAGCTTCCTGCTGTTTGGCGGCCGGCGGCCGCGACGAGTGGCTTCAAGCAAGGTTCGGGCCATCCGCGCAAGTGCATGAATTTGAGAGGAAAAATGGCTCTCGCTTCGAAGCTGGACGTGCTGCTGTCAAGGCAGCCGACACTCTTGAGAAGGGGTTGCCGGCGAGCGCTGAGTCGGGTGCCGGCGCCCTGGCGGGCTGCTTGCCGCGGGCATGGTGATGGCAGTTGCAGCCCGCCGCCATGGAGCGGCCGTCGCCTTCGTCCAAGGCGGCGGGCCCGAGTGGGCCACCCCGGTCTTGGCGGCAGGTTGCGGCAGGTTGCGGGGTGTCTGTGCCCCGCGGAGTGGTAACGCCTACCTGAGGCTTGGACACCGTCGCAAGCCCGCGGCGTGGGCTTCGACACCCATGGCGCCGGGCATCCGCGCGGCGCGCGCGTCATTCGACCGCGTCAATCGGCCAGCGGCACCTCACGCCAGTTCAGACGGCGAAGCGTCATGCCGGGCGCCCAGTCGCCCGGCATCGCCCCGGTAGCGCCGGTGTCGGTGCCGGCCAGCAGCCGAGGCTTGCCGGCCACGCTGTAGAAACGCAGATCGGTGACCACGCCGGGCAGCGTGCTGAGGTAGGGTGCGACGGCGTTGGCGGTGGTCCTCAGCCGGCTCTTGCCGTTGCCCAGGTCGATCGCATAGACGCGGCTCGTGCCCGATGGTTCGCAGGCACTGTCGGTGCTGGGCACCATGGCGGTGAATGCGACGACGCCCAGGAACGAGGTGGCGTCGGAGATCACTCGCCAGCCCGGTCCACCAGCGACTTGGCCGAGGTCGACGAACCAGCCGATCTTGGTGCTGTAGTCGATGCTTACTTCCTGCGTCAGGTCGGTCAGTTGCTCCAACTTCGAGGTGGTGACCGGGAAAGTGATGCTGGTGGGAGCATCGCCCGCTCGCCTGAAGCGCACGCCGGTGCCATCGACGATGGCGAAGAAGCGCTGTGCCTGTGCGCTGCCGATGTCGCTGCTGTGCAGCAGTCGACCGGTTCCGATCGTGACGAAGCGCTTGTTCGTCTGTGGTTGCACGATGACCAGCGGACGCGATGTCACGGGAAGGCGCACGCCGCTCGAATCGGTCAGCGAGGCGATCTTCTCGGGCGCCGGATAGCTGCCGGTGCCGGTCATGTCGAGCCGCCATACGCTGCCGTGCAGGTCGCCGGCGTACACCGTATCGGCAGTACCGTCGGTGCGATCGAGCAGGAAGGCCTGCACGTGGGCCAAGCCGGCATCGTCGCTTGTACTTCCGGCACCGGTGCCGATCGTTGCCAGCAAGTCACCGTTGCGCGGGTTGAGGATGAAGAAGTAGCCCTTGCCGTCGTCGTTGTTGTAGCCCGAGCCGGCGATCACCACCCAGCCATACTTCTTGGTCTTGACGATCGCGGGTTCACCGTAGGTGTAGCCGAGTTTCGAATGCGAGAACTCCCACAGCACCTTGCCGGCCACCGCGGTCTCGTCGGTCATGGCCGATGGGTCGGTGACGTCGATCGCATAGAGGCTCCTGCCACCCTTGCCCAGCCCGCCGACCAGAATGGTGCGCCAGTTCGTGCCGGTGCCGCCCTGTGTCTTGCCGAAGTCCACGTCGGCCACGGCCGGCGTCGCGTCGACGAGGTTGAAATGGACGAAGTCAGGGTCGCCGAGCCTTTTCAGGCCGTTGGCGTTGTACAGCGCGCCGGGCACATAGGCGAAGACTTCCTGCCCAGCGGTACCGCCGGTCAGCGAGCCGTCCACCGCATGCAGCATGCCCTGGTTGGTGCCCGCATAGACCATCGTCTTGCGGGCAGCCTGCGCGGCCTTGAAGGCTGCATAGCCTGCGTTTGCGGCATCGGAGTAGGGTGCGTCCGGCCGTCCGACTGGACGCGCCTTCGAGCCGACGATGTCGCCGAGCAGGCTCGCTCGGTCGCGATAAGCCCGCGCGCTGCCGGTGGCCGCCGACGAGCGTTCATGCGTGCGATCACCGCGCAGGTAGTTCAGATAGTCGGCGCTGTCGTCGCCGCTGCGAAACGAGGTGTCGAGCGCTGTCAGTTGTGTGCTGGAGATGCTGGCCGCGCGGAACGGCACGCCGCCAGGGGTTGCTCCGGTATTGAACGTGGCGATGCGCCGGCCGGTGTCCCAGCCGGTGCCCGCCGCCTGGGCGTCGAGCTTGGCCGAGAAGCGCCAGGCCTCGGTCAGCGCCGGCGCGCCGGTCTGCTCGTCCAGCGTCGAAGTGCTGGCCACCATCTCCCCGCTCCAGGCCTTGGCGTCGAACTGTGTCGCGTAGCTGGCGACGCCGCTGGTCGCAACCTGCGGCAGCGAGGTCGAGAACGAGGTGGTGTAGGACTTCAGCTTCGATGCGATGCTGGCGAAGGCCTTGGTCAGGCCCAGCACCATCTGGTCGGGGCGCGACGCGGTGTAGTAGGTGTCCGGTCGCGGCTGACCGCCAACCGTATCGGCGGTGGTGTTCCACCAGGCCGCCGGAATGTCGGTGCCGCGCGCGTACGGGTCGAAAGTCTCAGGTACGTTGAAGCCGCCGTACTTGGCCGCCAGGTAGAACTGGTTGTTCGCCTTGTAGGTGCTGTATTCGAGGATGTCGAGCCAGTAGGTCTGCACCGTCTGCCGGCCCTTCGTGCGCGTCATGTCGTTGGCGTCGTCGGGGCGTATGTCCTTGGCGTTGGCGTCATACGCCAGGCCGGCCATCAGTGCGCCGTTGTGGTTGCAGCAGCCGCCGTAGCCCTGCGTGCTGCCGATATTGCCGATCCCATGCAGCGTGCCGACCTTGTTGGTGGCGACTAGCGCGTCGACCGTGGTATCGGCAGTCACCAGCGCAGGCTTGGACGGCTCGGAACTGCCGGTGGCGCCTGGCAGGTTTCGATCTGCGTGGGTGTTGACGTCGCCGATGCCGAGGATGAAGTTCTTCTGGCACGAGTACTGGATCGGGTCGTTCCAGCTCGTGATCACCGGGAAGCCGTCGATCCACGTGGTCTTGGTCGCAGTGCTCTGACCCGTCATCGACGTGTACTCCGGCACGTTGCCCAGCTTCTTGAAGTAGCGCAATGCGGCGTAGTAAAGCTCGCCGACCGGGTCGTAGGTCTTGTAGCTGCCGGGCGTGACCTGGCCAAACTTGTTCAAGTAGTTCATCACGCCGCTGTTGTTCACCGTCACACCGAACAGCGTGCTGGTGTCGGAAGCGTCGGTCGCGTCCGGATTCAGCGTCATCACGCCATTGCTCGCGTCCCACTCCGCGGCTGCGTTGGTGACCGGTGTGCTGCCGGGCACTGGCTGGGTCGGGCCGACGAACTTCTGCTTCGCGCGCAGCACGCCGCCATCGCGAAACAGGTTGCTGTCGTTCAGGTAGCCAAAGGCGCTGTAGCGGATCTGGTCGGCGTACTGTTGGATCAGTCCGGTGGGCTTGTAGTTGCCGGCAGGGTAGAGCGTGCAGTTCGCTTCCAGCGGGCCCGCGCCGGCCGAGCTGTCGCAGACCTTGACGCGCACGTTCACCTCGTAGACCGTGTCGCGGTTCACCGCAACGGCGGGGTCGTAGCTGGTGGGCGCAGCATCGACGTTCGACAAGTGTCGGGTGAAGCGCATCTTGTTGCCCAGACCCTGCACGCGCATGGCGAGGCCACCCCAGGTGAGAGGCGTGGCTTCCGCGACCTCGGCATTGGTGCCCAGCGTGCGGTTTCCGAAGTTGCCGGTGCCTCCCTGGCCGGAGGCATAGGCCTTCTCGAGGATGGTTTCGGTTGCGGTGTCGGTGGAGCGGTAGCCTCCGGTCAGCGCCCAGCGGAACGGGTCGATCGTCTGCATCGTCGCCCAGTTCAGGAAGTTCCCGCTCCACTTGGTGTCATCGCCTCCGGTGCAGACCCGGCTGACGGCCGCGCCGGCAGGATAGAAGTGACGCAACGCCTCCGTCGCGTTGTAGCTGTACAGGTAGCACTTGTTCGGATCGAAGTAGCCGAGGTAGGTGCTGGCGCTGCTGTAGCTCGCGGTGTGCGCCACGCTGACGGCGGTGGGGTACTCGACCGACAGAGCCAGCGCCAGGTTACCGGGCACCGAGACGGTCGAGAACACCGGTTGGTCGGCCAGTGGTGTGGCCGCGTGTGCGGTCGTCACCAGTGCGGCCAGCGCGGCCGCACAAAGGCTGCCGGTGCGCAGCTGGGTTGCGAGACACATGCGCTTCATGGGGAACCTCGGCGTGGTCATTGAATCGTCGATCAGATCGTGAAGGTGGACTGGAAGAACGATTGCGTGCCGCGCGGGCCGTTCACGCGGATGCTGACGCGATAGACCACCTGTGGCGCGACGGCACCGACGCCGCCGCTGGAGCCGTCCTCGGCGCGAAGCAACTCGCTCGAGCTGCTGCCCGGCGGCAGCACATTGCTGGCCAGCGTGCAGCCGTCCTGCGTTGCAGGCCCCGCGGCCACGCACAGGCGGTCGATGACGTAGCGCACGGTCACGTTCATGTCGGCGAGTGTGATGTCGTTGCCGGTCGCACCGACCGCGGCAAAGTCGGTGTTGTTCATCAACAGCGCCAACGGCACGCCTTGCGCATTGGTGGGCAGGATCGTCGCGCTGTAGTTGCTGGCGGCGGCGGTGGCCTGGCGCGCGCCGTCGCTGGACAGCGCGCCGCTCTGCAGAGCCGTCAGCACTGCGGTCATTGCGCGTTCGCCCTGGTTCGTCAGGTCGCGCTTGAAGCCGAAGTTGCCGGCCGTGAAGAGCGACGTGTTCATCGAACGCATCAGAGCCACCGTGCCGATCAGCAGCACGACCAACGCAATCAGCACGAACAGCAGCACCGCTCCGCGCTGCGTGTGACGCTTCGGTCCCCGACGAAGGTGGGTATTCATACGCGTGCTGAAATCATCACGTTGCGCAGTGGCACGGTGAACTGCACCGCTCTGAAGCGCTGATTGGGGGTGCTGATCGTGAACGTGCGATGCAGTCCAGCGTCCAGGTCGGTGAACAGCTTCAACGTCCCGGGTGCAACCACTTCACGTTCGATGCGGTCCGAGCGCAGCACCATGCCCACTCGCACGGCAAGGATGCGCGTCAGCCGATCGCGCGCTGCCGCACTACCGTCGGTCAGGTTTGCGGCGGTGTAGTTCGGGGTGGTTGGCGCGATCCACTCGTCGATCGTGCCGTCGGGAGTGGAGGTGGTATCCACGCCGTAGAGCGCGCGCAGCTCGACCACGCCCTCCACCAACGGTTGCGGCAATGTGTCGATGCCATCCAGCCGCAGCATGTCGTAGCTGAACAGCGTGGCATTGGCGCCGATGCCAAAGAGCCGCAGCATCGGCCGGTTGCCCGTTGTATTGCCCAGCAGCGACAGGAACGCCGTGCCGCCCGTGCCGAAGTTCAGCAACTGCAGCGAATCGATCTGCGCCTTGGCGTAGGTGCTTCCGGCGAAGTTCAACTGCTGCGTTGCGCCGCCGGTGAATGGTGCGGCCACTTGCTGCACCATGCAGCCAACGCCGTCCTCGGCCACCAGCACCAGGTCATTGCCGCGGAGGCCGATGGTGCTGGTGACACGGAGGTCGGTGGCGGTGGCCGATGCCGGTTGCACGCGTATCGGCGTCTCGCCGACGCCGGCGGCGCCCGTGGCGACCGCCAGGACATCGGAGCCGTCCGCGCCGGCGCCGGCATGGATGAGCAGCGGCGCCAGCCGCACCTGCTGCGGCACACCGGCGAACGGCGCCGGGAAGGCGCTGGTGCGTGGCAGGATCTGCGTGCCGCCGCGCGCCACGTGCACGAGGCAGCCGAAGGTATCGCGCCAGTTCTGGGTGAAGCCCGAGCCGGCGCTGCGCAACTCGCGGTCCAGCGTGTACGACACGTACGAGCTTCCGATCGACAGGTCGTTGGTCGAAATGGCCGTGCGCTTGCCGCCGTCGTGACGGATCATGATGCCGCTCAGCGCCAGCACCAGCACCAGCCCCAGCACCATCGCGACCAACAACTCGACGAGCGTGAATCCACCCGCCGTCATACGGTTCAAGTAAGGGGTGCGAGAGGCTTGCATCAGAAGGGGGCCGCGCCGGATGCCGGCGGCGGCGGGATGACTAGGTCGGTGACATAGCGGTTGTCCTGACCGCTTGCGACGTGCGGCGGGCGCCATGTGATGGTGATGCGCGCGACGCCGTTGCTGACGGCGACGCTGCCGGTGGCATTGGGCAGTCCGGCGACCGCGGGGTCGGAAACGCGCGCCTGCCAGGCGCTGATCGCGGCCGGAACGAGCGAGACCGTTCTGGCGCCCCACATCGCGGAGGCGATCTCGTTGGCCAGCAGCGCGGCGCGTTGGCTGTCCTCGGCGCTGACCGAGTACTGCACCGCGCGCGCCTGCAGCGACACCAGGCCCAGGATGCCGAAGGACATGATGACGATGGCGACCAGCACCTCGATCATCGACATGCCCCGCGCGCGCCGGCGGCGAACGGTATACGACGCCGTCATGCCGGGCACCCGTCGGGCGTGGAGGCGGACAAGGTCTTCGCCGGGTCGCACAGCCGCACGCTGCCGCCCAGCGTGACCAGCACGCGCAGCGGTCGGTCGGCGCCACTGCTGCTGAGGTTGAAACGGCTGGTGCCGGTGTTGTCGAGAACGCAAGCGATGCCGCCGCCCAGGCCAGGGTCGGCATTGGCCACTTGGCGGCCGCCGGAGTTGAAGCACAGCGCGGTGGCGTCGGCGGCGATGGCCACGCCCGAAGCCACGTCGCCCAGGTGGCCGCATTGCAGCGCTTCGGCCGCTTCGCCGCTCATCAGCGGAACGGTGCGCACGACCCAGAACGCGCCGTTGCTCGTTGCGGCCGTGGCGGCGGTGCAGGTGCTGTCGTTGCTGAGATAGAAGACGACCTGGCGGTGCCGGCGGATCGCTTCGGCCTGTGCGGTGCGCAGCCCGGTCTGCAGCCCGTCGCTCACCGTGCGCACCTGCGCGTTGCGGATCCACGTCCTGAACGATGGCAATGCCACGCCCAGCAGCAGCGCCAGCAGCGTGATGGTCACCATCAATTCGATGACCGAGAAGCCGCGCGAATGCCTCAGCATGTGGCGCCCTTCTTCGTCAGCCACTTGTTGGCGCAGGTGTTCCAGCCGGTGGCCGCAGCGGTGGTGGCGCGCACGTCGGCCTGGTTGATGGTGTAGGTGAAGCCGCTCACCGGACCGCTGCCCACCGCCTGCACGGTGAAGGTGGTGGCGTCGGGCGTGCCGGAGCAGCTGACGGTGAAGTGGCCGAAGGTGGTTGCCGTCGCGCACGGCGCCGGGAAACCGGTCACCGAAGCATAGGTGCGGTTGTCCTGGAAGTGGCGCTCCATCTGCGCGCGAGTCGCCGCCAGACCGTGGACAGCGTCCGCCAGGTGCCCGCGCATGATGTAGGCCGAATAGCTCGGTATGGCCACCATCGCCAGGATGGCGACGATGGCCACCGCGATCATCAGTTCGATGAGGGTGAAGCCCCGAGGACGGTTTCGCTGCATAGGACTCTTTCGCTGCACGGGATCACGCACGCCTGCGCCTGCACGCGGTACGGCGCTGGCCGGACGGGTTGATCCTAGGTATCGGCAGCGCGCGCGACAACTTGAGCACGGCCGCCAAAGCGGCAACCGTTAACGTCGCACTGCCGCGCTTACAAGCGCGCCTGCACCGCCGTGAACAACGACACGTCGGTTACAAGGCAAGCGGCTCAGCTGTCGAACAGGTCGCCGGCGCCGCTGCTCGGCGGCGGCGCGAGGCCCAGGTGGCGGTACGCGGCCTGCGTGGCGATGCGCCCGCGCGGCGTGCGCTGCAGGTAGCCCTGCTGGATCAGGTAGGGCTCGATCACGTCCTCGATCGTGCCGGCTTCCTCGCCGATGGCCGCAGCGACGTTGTCCAGGCCGACCGGCCCGCCGTCGAAGCGCTGGATCACCGCGTCGAGCAGCTTGCGGTCCATCAGGTCCAGGCCCAGCGGGTCGACGTCGAGCATCGCCAGCGCCTGCTGCGCGACCGGCTGCGCGATGCGCCCGTCGCCCTTGACCTGCGCATAGTCGCGCACGCGGCGCAGCAGCCGGTTGGCGATGCGCGGCGTGCCGCGCGAGCG
>DAORHX010000021.1:0-20001 GCA_035438245.1 Rubrivivax sp. | reverse complement strand
CGCCATCACGGCATGCACGCGCTGGCCCAGATCGGCGTCACGGGCTTCCAGCACGCCCGCATAGGTCCTCGCGATGCGCTCCCAGGTCTTCGCCGAGGCCAGCAGCGGAACGTCCGGCATGTGCTTCAGCCACACCCGGCAGCCGCCGGCACAAGCCTCGACGGCCTTGAACTCGGCCAGCACCATCGCCAGCGGCGCGACGCCATCGACCGGCCGCAGCACGCCCAGGCGCTGGCGGCGACGCTCCGCCACCTCGAAGCGCGTCGCTTCCTGGAACGGCTCGGGCACGTACAGCCGTTCGCCGAGCACGATGCCCTTCGCGCGCACCTGCTCGGCCGCGCGCATCAGGTACTTGTGCAGCACGGCCTGCGTGCGCTTGCCTTCCATCGCCGGCGACCAGCGGTTGAAGCCGGCGCGCTCGAACAGGAAGTGCACCAGCGCGCGCAGGCTCATGCCGCGGCGCGCCGCCTTCACTTCCCCGGGGTCCGCCGGCTTGCGGCCGGCCGGCATGCGAGCGCCGGGCTGTCGGCACCATGGGAAGTCGACACGCAGTTCCACCGCTCCGACCGACTCGACTACCGCCTCGCCGATCAGCTCGCCCAGGCCGGACTGCTGTGGCGCGGGCTCGTACGAAAGGCATGACGGATGGTGCCGGCTGCCGGTGTCAGGCATGCGCTTGGCGATGTAGCGGTGGTGGAAGGCCACGTACATCTCCACCCCGCCGGGTACGCACAGGCAGCGCGGTCGCTCCGCGGTGTCGTGGATCGCTGCCAGCGCGTCTTGCAAGCCCGCGTCGTCCGACTGCAGGATGCGGCCGCGGATCGACAGGCGCTGGGCGTCCATGGTGCGATCGGATGTGCTCGATCGGGGCGCGGCTCAGACAAGCTCCGCGACGAGCGTCGCGATCTCCGGCCGGGCCCGCGGAAACAGCTCGCGCAACGCGCTGCGGTCGCTGATGCCCAGCACCAGGCCGACCTGTTCCTCGTCGGCACCGCGGTCGTAGAGTCGCGCGGCCAGCGTGCGCCGCACCGACATCGGCGTCGCGCCCTCCAGTTCCGCATACCTGAACAGCTTGCGGTAGATCTCCAGGATGGGGCGGCACAGATGGCGCCGCTGGTCCGCAGCCCCGTAGCGGGTGATCCGAAACGCCTCGCCGCCAGCGGCCACGAACAACGGCGCCTCCCCAGCCAGGCCGCGATAGGCGGCTGCATCGCCCACCCCTTGCCTGCGCTGCACGCGCAGATGCAGGTAGGCCGCCATCGCCTCATCGAGGCGGCTGCTGGCGAAGAAGAGCGGGCGCGCCTTGCCCGCGATGCTGGCGGCGGCCGGCATCTCCGACTCGCGCCGCACCTCGCCGTCGGGCTGCAGGTAGTCGGCCACGCGCAGGCGCACGATCTCCAGGGGGCGCGCTCCCGTGGCCACCAGCATGTAGAACAGCGCCACGTCGCGTTGAGGCTGCTGGCTGCGGCCGCGGATGCGCACCACCGCGCGCGCGATGTCTTCCGCTGTGAGGATGCGTTCCCTCGGCTGAGCAGGGCTGCTGTCGGGCTCGAAGCGCTCGAGCGCCCGATGGATCGCGTCGCGCCGCTCGCGCAGCCGGCTCGCGAACGAAACCGCACCGGGACCGAGCCCGTCGACGCCGACTTCGCGACACAGGCGCAGGGCCACCGCCTTGGCACGGCGCTCGACCGCCGTGCGCGTCACCCCGAATCGGGTGGCGACCTCGTCGTAGGTGCGCCCGTCGATGACCTCGCGCAGCATGGCGATCGAGACCGAGGTACTTCGTTTGCTGCCGACCGAGCTTGGGTGTGCCATCGGGAACCTCCCTTCGCATGTGTTGACCAGCGCGACGTGCGCCTGCGGTTCCGGCCGAGGCAGGAGCCCCGGTGCGCACGCACGTCATCCATGGCAAAAATCTAGAGATCGGCTGCGGTGCCGCCAATCCCGCCTGGGAAGGCCCCCTTTGGGGGTCGCCCTCCCTGTCCCCTCGAGAGGGGGAAACCGGTCAAGGGGACCGGCCCCCTCTTCCGGGGGGTGCGGCCGCTCCGGCGGCGGCATCGATCCAGCGTCGCAGATCCTCGGCCCGCCAGACGGTGATGCGCGTCGACAGCTTGACCGGCTCCGGAAAGGAGCCGACCTGCACGCGCCGCCACAGCGTGGACTTGGAGATCGGCACGAAGGCCAGGACCTGCCATTGGCGCAGGAAGCCCGTCTGCGGCAGCTGCGGCGCGGGCGCCGTGGCAGGCCGGAGGGCGGAACGGGAGGTATCGAGGGCGGCGCTGGCTGCCGCCGCCGCGGCCTTGGGGGTGGGTACTTGCACGATGGGCGCTCCGTGGCGGATGTCTCCGCGCGAAGGCATGACCGGCTCTGACCGGCCTCGGTAGGTCATGGGGGATCGAGGCCGACGGGGACGCGCGCACGGCAACCCGCCGCGGCGTCCCGGACAGCGGCAAGGTGGGGAAGGACTAGGACCCCGAAGCGTTGGCGCCCTGCCAGGTGGCGGGACGAAGGCTTCGGCGTTGGACGGCGGCGCGGCTGCGACGCTTCAGCAATCGGCAGGTATCGACTGCGACGGCGGCACACGCATGGCCCTTGGTGGGCCGGTGCAGCGCATGGAAACCTTAACGGATCACTGAGCCTCGTATGCGCCCATCGGTTGCGATGCCACCTGCAAGCCCCGCGCAGACGGGTCGCTCGACCATGGCGAGACCCGCGATCACCCCAGTTTCGTCGGGCTCGCTGCTTCCACGACAAGCCCATCATCGACCACGGCGCTGGCCTCGGCCAGAACCTCGTTTTCCACCGGACTGTCCATCGCGTCACTATCGGCTGGCGGCATCGCGGGCGCCTGCGCCGTTTCGTCGCGATCCACTTCCGCGGCATCGGCGCCGCCGCTGGCGGCTTCGTTCATCCTTCTGCGCAGACCCGAGGCGAAGTTGCGCGCCGTCGTGGCCACACCTCGCACCTGCCGCTTGACCAGCGCACGCTGCTTGTCCACTTCGCGCGTCGTGATCACCTCGTGGATCTCCAGCGTCTGCAGCATCGGCATCAGCTGGTCGAGCTTGCCCAGCACTTCCAGATAGCGCCGGCCGCTCGACGACAGCACGCCGACCTCGACGTGCAGCGCCTGCGTGTCGTAGGTAGCGACGCGGGTGATGCCATGCACCTTGAACAGCGCTTCCGCGCCGTCGATGGCCTTGTCCAGGGCGGCGGAGACCGCGTCGATGCGCTCGCGCAGCGCGCTCTCCACGCGTGCGACGTCTTCGCCTTCGAGCCGCGTGCGCGCGATCACCGAGATGAAGTGCGCGTTCAGCTGCAGCGTCGCGAACATGCGCACGAACAGCCGCTTGCCCTCGGCGCTGGTGAAGCAGGCGGGCATCTTCAGGCTCGCGGCCTCGATGCGCCGGTAGTCGACCTTGGCCTCGCGCGCCAGGATGCGTTCATTGACCCCGCCCTGGTCGACCCGCACGATCTGCAGGCTGGTCGTCGTCGGTCTGGCATCGGCAGGCATGTGCATCTCCAGCAAATGAGCGCTGGGTGCCAGTGTTGACCCGCGCCAGCATCGAACACCACGCGAATGGCCCGTCGATCGGGGAGTGTTTCGGCATCAGCTGCCGACGATTGCCGGCACGCCGTTGACTCCGCTCCGCCGCCCCGCTACCTTTGAGCCACGCAGCAGCTGGCCCTGCGTCTTTTTCCGGCAAGCCCTGATTACTCGCGAGGCGGCGCACGCAACGCTGCCGCCGCTCGCCGATGAGTGCGAGCGCATGTTCCAGTCCACAGCTGCATCGCAGCCTGGCGGTTGCCGCCTGCAACCTGCGCTTTGATCGGTCGCTGGAGCCGATCGCGCGGCACAAGCCGCGCCCATCCAGCCCTTGAAGTCTTGCGCCGGCGCCATGCCGGCCATCGTCACCCCGCGGGGCCGCCGGCCCCGTGCGCGGTGTCGGCCTCCGCTTTCCGATGGAGGTCATATGTCCCCACCCAGAGCATCGCTCGATGCTTCGTGTGTCCCGCCGGCCCCGGCCGGCATGCCCGTCGAATCACTGTTCGGCGTTCCCGCCGACGACGCGGATGACACGCCCGAGATGGACTGCGTCCAGATCGAATGGTCCGAGCAGGACGTGGTGCTGCTGCACTGGCGCCTGCTGCAGGAGATCGAAGCTCTGTCCGACCCGGCCACGCCGCTCGAGGAGAAGCTCGACACGCTGCGCTGGGTGTTCACCGAGCGCGAGAAGGACGGCGCGCCGTTCTCCTTCGTCAACTGTCTGCGCGTGGTCGGCTGCAGTCCGCTGTCGCCGATCGCGTACTGCGGACGGGTCGATGCCGAAGAGGTGCGCGACCGCATCCGCCACTGCCTGAAGGGCTGGCTCGTCGCGACGCTGGAGCGCTACCCCGACTGGGTACGCAAGGCCGTGGCCGGCAACCCCGAGTGGGTCGAGGCCCGGCTCGCCCGCAACCCGCAGTGGATCAACGAGCAGATCAAGCAGATGTCCGAGCAAGGCGACCTGTTCGCCTGATCGGCTTCATCCCCCGAGAGCGGGTGCACCCCATCGGGGGTGGTCCCGCCTCCCCAGTACGGGTGCACCCCAACGGGGGTGCCCCGCATCCCCCCCAAAGGAGTCCCCCATGAAGATTCAGGTTCGAATCAACGAAGAAGGCGCGTTGCGCAACCAGCGCCATGCCTTCAGCAACCGTTTCACGCTCGTGTCCGAGTTGCTGCAGAACGCGCGCCGCGCCGGCGCGACGGGCATCGAGATCGCCTACGACGCCACGACCCAGGTGCTGCATGTGCACGACGATGGCCGCGGCATCGACGACTTCCAGAAGCTGCTTAGCTTCCACGAGTCGGGCTGGGATGCCACCACCTGCGCCGACGAGCGCCCGTTCGGCATCGGCTTCTCCAAGTGCCTGTATGCCGCCGCGCGTTGCATCGTCACCTCGGGTCGGCGGCGCGTCGATATCGACAGCGCCGCGGCGCTGGCCCGGGAACCGATCGAACTCGAAGCGCTGGCCGACGCCGAAGCGATCGCCGGCACGCGCGTCGAATTGCATGGCGTGAACCTGCCGGAGTTGGGCGCACGCATCGAGGAGATGTGTGCCGGCTTTCCGGTGCCGGTGCGATTCAATGGCCGTGCCTTGGAACGGCGTCTGGCCGAAGCGAATCTGGCGCTGCAGCCCAGCACCATCGGCAACGTGCACCTCGCGGGCACCCGCGACGGCCGGTACAGCCGCGACACCCTGGTGTTCCTGCAGGGCTTTTGCGTGCTGAAGCCGAGTTGGTACGGCACCGAGGAGGTCAATGTCGTGCATCTGGATTCGCGCCAGTTCACGGCGCGCCTGCCGGACCGCGACAAGCTGATCGACGAGGATCTGCAGGTGCGGCGCATCGACGCGGAACTGAAAGCCTGCTGGCGCAGGACGCTGGAGACGGCGAAGACGCAACTGTCGCTCGAACACTTCGTCGAGCGCTACTACCTCGCCGCGCGGGCCTGGGGCCATCTGGACCTGCTGAACGACCTTGACATCCTGCCCGTGTCACTGTGCGAGTCGATCGTCGGCTACCCGATCCAGGCCGAGCATGGCGACCGCGACTTCCTGAGCCCCGCGGCCAGCAGGCCCACCCGCCACGAGGTCGAGAGCGGTGCCGTCAAGCTGGTGGCGCTCGACAGCGTCGGCGACGACAACGGTGCCCATTGGATGCTGGCCCGGCAAAAGGGCTGGCGGGTCTTCGACTGGATCGGCGTGCACGACGAGCACTGGTCGCGGCGCCATGTCCGCTTTCTCGAAGAAGAGTCGGTGACGGTCGAGCCCGTCGCCGAAACGCTGCGCACCACGCTGGAAGGCCGTTGGGTCTGGCCCACGGTGATCCTGTGCCAGGCCGTGCGCGTGAAGATCGGCGATGACGAGGCGTTGATCACCGACGCGGCGGTGTGCCACGACGGCTGCATCTACGTGCCGGCCGGCGAGACCTCCGGCGCCGCGGTGCGCCAGTTGTCGTCGTTCACGGATGGGAACGACCAGTTCCTGGAAGCCGATTGCGACGCCGACAGCGAAGCGCTGGCCGATCTGCTGTTCCGGCTGCGATCGGCGGACCCGGTGCAGACGCTGGATTCGCTGCTGCAGGGTCTGCGACTCGGACGCTACCCGCTGCTGCAAGGCCGGGCATTCCAGCTGAGCATCGGCGTGGGTGCGGCGCCGGGCCAGACCATCGAGCTGATCGATGCCGCGCCGCCGGCAGAGGGAGGCGGCCATGCAGAGCGCTGAGTACGCCAGCCGCATCGAGGCGGTGAAGCAGCGTGCCCACGGCCGTTGGGACGAGATCCTGGCGGCCGGCGGCGTGGACGAGCGCATCCTGAAGCACCGCAACGGGCCCTGCCCCTTGTGCGGCGGCACCGACCGCTTCCAGTACACCGACAAGTTCGGCGAGGGCAACTACCACTGCCGCCAGTGCGGCGCCGGCGGCGGCTTCAAGCTGCTGCAGGCCGTCAAGGGGGTGGACTTCAACACCGTGTTGTGCGACGTCGAGCGCTGCCTCGGCATCCTGCCGGAGACCGCGCCGGTGCGGCCGACCGAAGCTTCAACCGAGCGCATGCGCAAGCTGGTGCAACGCATCTGGGACGAAGCGCGGCCGGTGACGGCCGGTGACGAGGTCGATCGCTACCTGAGCGGCCGCGGCCTGGCGCTGCCGGTCTATCCGGCCGTGCTGCGCTTCCACCCGGCGCTGGGCTACTACGAGAAGGTTGGCAGCGGCAAGTCGCGCAAGCTGGCCGAACACCCCGCGATGCTGGCTTGCATCCAGGGCCAGGACGGGCACGCGGTGACCCTGCACCGCACCTACCTGCACGAGGGCGCCAAGCTGCGCGCGGTCGATGCCAGGAAGGTGCTGTCGGCCGGCATCAACGGCGCCGCGGTGCGCCTGTTCGACGCCACCGATCAACTGGCGGTGTGCGAAGGCATCGAGACCGCCCTGGCGGTGCACCTGGCCACCCGACAGCCGGTGTGGGCCGGCATCAGTGCCGGCAACCTGGAGAAGCTGTGGCTGCCCGACAGCGTGCGCGTGGTCGGCATCTACGCCGATAACGACTCCGGCGGGGACTTCGCCGGGCAGAGCAGCGCCTTTGCACTGGCGCGCCGCTTGAAGCGAGAGGAGAAGACCAGCGGGCCACGGCAGGTGCGGGTGTTCGTGCCGCGCCATGCCGGCACCGACTGGGCCGATGTGTGGTTGCAGCGGCAGAAGGCGGCGCGACGGGCGAAGGCCTCGCCGGTGCCGGATCGATAGCTTGGGGTGCGGCAGGGCCGGAGGGTCCGGCCGCACCGGCTTTTTCAGCGGCACGGGTACGGATCGTTCCGGTGCCGGCGAAAAGGTCAACAGCGTTTTCGACTGGTAGCTGTCAGACCAGGCGACGCCCCGCGGCATCGCGAAGACAGCCTTGAGTCTTTACGCGCGAGTTCATCGCGCTTTCGTGAACCGGCAGGCCCATCGGCGGCGGCCGGTTCGTCATCGACCCTGGCGGGGATGCGCATCCCCGCGAAGGGGCATGCCGTCCGTGCCATGTCTCAACCCAACCCTTGATGGGAGATCGATATGAAGAGCGGACGTACCCTGGTGAGCCTGGCGCAGGAACTGCAGCGCCAGCTGCACTCGAAGAAGGATCTGGTCGTGCCATCGCCACTGATGCACCACAACACCGGCGACAGCGGCCAGACCGAACTGGTGATCGAAGAAGGCGGCCGTACGGTGCGCTACGGCGTCACGCCGCTGGCGCGCCGGCAACTCGCCGACAAGCTGAGGATTCCGCATGCGTACTTCGAGCGCATGCGCGAAGAGCAGCCGGTGCTGCTGGACCGCAACGTGAACACCTGGCTGCAGAGCGACGACGAGCGGCGCATGTTGCGCACCCTGGATGGCCAGGTGCGCGCAGTGCTGTCCGACCGCTACCGCCGGCTCGACAACTACGACCTGGCCGAGAGCGTGCTGCCGATCCTGCAGCAGCTGCCCGAGGTGCAGTTCGAGTCGGTCGAGCTGACCGACACGCGCATGTACCTGAAGTGCATCACCTCGCGCCTGAGCTACGAGATGGCGCCGGGCGACGTGGTGCAGGCCGGCGTGGTCATCTCCAACTCGGAGGTCGGCCAGGGCACGCTGTCGGTGCAGCCGCTGCTGTTCCGGCTGGTGTGCCGCAACGGCCTGATCGCCGCAGACCGGTCGCTGCGCAAGACGCATGTGGGCCGGACTCTGGGCACCGAGGACGAGGGCATCCAGGTCTACCAGGACGACACGCTGCGCGCCGACGACCAGGCCTTCTTCCTGAAGGTACGCGACGTGGTGCAGGCGGCGGTGTCGGAAGCCACCTTCCTGCAGACGGCGCACAAGCTGCAGAAGACGCTGAAGATCCCGCTGGTCGGCGATCCGGTGAAGACGGTCGAGGTGCTGGCGCAGCGCTACACGCTGAACGACGCCGAGCGCGCCGGCGTGCTGCGCGCGCTGGTGTCCGGGGCCGATCTGACGGGCTATGGGCTGGTGAATGCGGTGACGCACTACAGCCAGCAGGTCGAGGACTATGACCGGGCCACCGAGTTCGAAGCGCTGGGCGGCAAGCTGATCGAGCTGAGCGCGCCGGAGTGGAAGGGGCTGGCCGAAGCCGCCTGAGATCGAAGACAACAGCGGCGGCGGTAAGGGCGATTGCTCTTGCCGCTCGCCCTGTCGATGCGGGCGCCGTTCGAACGGCCATGTTGGTGCTCGCCGGACTCACGCCTACGCATTCGCCCGCGAATTCAAGGGAATGCGCATGGCAAGGCGTCGAATCTCCGGCCTGATCGACCTTCGGCCCTTGCAACACATCATCTCGGCTGCTTATGCTGAAGCCGCGCCGATTCGAGCGCCGAACGTCTGCACCAAGACAAGGAACTGCCTATCACCGAAACACACACCCAGCCCGCCGGGCGCGACTGAAGGGATGGATCATGAACCAGGCGCAACTCTCCGATGTTCAGATCGCCAATCTGACCTTGCTGCTCACCATCCGCGACAGCGTCCGCTACGACAAGCCGGCAGCGTGCTGCCGGTTCGCGCTCGACGGACCCCAGGCCGCAAGACTCGGCGCCATCAGCATCCAGCAGGTCATGGCCATCGTCGCCAACGTCGGCGACACCACCTTGTTCCCACCACGCCGGGACCTGGTCGCGTTGCTCGACACCCCGCTGCCACTGGTGCGGCCGCTGGCCGCGGCGCAAGCCACTCCCCACCCCGCACCCTGAACCGGTCGACAGGCGGTACTGCCCATGCAGTCCCGGGTCGACCAACAGATCCGCGCGCTGACCCTGGCCAAGGGCTGCGCCGCACACGGCGCCCGTGTTCGCACCATCAGCCACTTAACGGGCATGAATCCGCGCGACGTCCTGCGGCTGCTGTTCCCTGACCGGCAGAACGTGCCGCGCGGACGCTCACCCGATTCACCGGAGTGGTACCACGCCACCAACCTGCTCAACCGTGCCGAGGCGTCGATCGTCATGGCGGTCTTCAGGCGCCTGCGATGCGCGGATTGCCACGCCGGCGAGGCACTGCTTGGCGCGTACCACCACTACGTAGGTGTGTGCCAGCCGCCGCACCGCATCAGCTTCGACCGTGCCTTCGATTTGGCGGCCCACACCGACGGTCTGTGGCTTACCTCAACGCGGAGCTTCTCCCTGGTGCGCTGCCCGCGCTGCCACAGCGAGTTCCTGGCCGCCTTCGGGTCGGTGGCGCGCTCGAACGAGCATTGCCCTTTCTGCAAGCTCGTGCGGCGATATGAAAGCGATGTGCGTTTGCAGTCGTCGTTCCCGACGCGACCGCTCATTGCGCCGTCGGAAGTCCAAATGGGCATGCTGGCGTTGCTGCGCAACTCGAACACGACGACGGCAGATACTTTCCCCAGGTTGACTCCACACTCGACAGACTGAGGCCTGCCGCGGCCTGCTTTGAGCGTACGTGAGGTCAAAGTGAGACTGCGCTTTCAGACCGAGGGCGGCCTGCGGCTCTGCGCATTCGGACGTCGGCATTGCACCGATGCGGTCGCTCGACACTGGTTTGGGTACTCACGCACCCGGCCATCAGCAGACAGTCATAAACGCTGGCTTTACGGCGTCTCGCTGGGCGGCCAACACGATGATCACGCCCGCCCGGCGGATGGCCGATTTCGACGAGGCCGCGGCCGCTCCCGGATCGCGTGAACACCTGCGCCTGCAAGAACATTGCCTCGGGACTTACAGTCCGATCCGAATTCTGGTCACCCCAAGCGGATTTCCAAGCATGCGACACCCCACATCGGCAGCGACGGGATTTCGGCACTTGGCATTGTGCGTTTTCGGCATTGCGCTTTGTGTGGTGCTGACCGGCTGTGGCTCGCTGCCTCGCAATGCGGCGCCTCCACAGAAGACCCTCTTGGCGCAGATTCCCGGCATGCCGCACATCCGCGCCTGGGCCGGCAAGCCCGACCCTACGGTGGAGGGGGACCTGGCCCTGTCGTTCCAACAGGAATCACAGAAAGACTTTCCGCGTGCTGCCGATGGCTCGGTGCGCTACGCCCACCTTGCGTTGTCCGGCGGGGGCGCCAGCGGCGCCTTCGGCTCTGGCTTCTTGAACGGCTGGACGGCCGCCGGCACACGCCCGGTGTTCAAGATCGTCACAGGCGTGTCCACCGGCGCGCTGATGGCGCCCTTCGCCTTCCTTGGGCCGGACCACGACGATGCGCTGCGGCAGTTCTACACCACTACCCGCACGCGCGATATCTTCCTGCTCAGTTCCACCTTCGGCCTTCTTCGGCAACTGCTGTCCGGCGAAGCGCTGGCCGACACCCGGCCGCTGCAGGCGTTGATCGCGCAACATGTCGATGAGGAGTTGCTGCGCCGCGTGGCCGAGGCGCACCACCGCGGCAGGCGCCTGTACATCGGCACCACCGACATCGACGTGCCTCGCTTCGTGGTCTGGAACATGGGACTCATCGCCGGCAGCGGCCACCCCGAGGCGCTGGAACTGTTCCGCAAGGTGATGCTGGCTTCGGCCTCGATCCCAGTGGCCTTTCCGCCGGTGATGTTCGAAGTCGAGTTCACGCCTGGTGGACCGCGCTTCGATGAAATGCACGTGGACGGCGGCGTCGGTGCGCGCGTGTTCCTCAACGGTGGGCTGTTCCGCGGCTCGGTCGTTCGCGAACGCGGTGGACTCGGCGGCGTCGGCAAGGAGGATATCTTTGTCATCCACAACGGCCAGTTGATCCCGATGCCGGACCCGGTGCCGCGCGCGCTCCCCGCGATTGCAGTGCGCGTGATCGATGCCTCGGGCCGCACGGCAGCGCTGGGTGACCTTTTCCGCATCTACGGCTACGCGCAGCAGGAACAGGCGAACTTCCAGTGGGTCACGATTCCGAACGACGTTGCGATGGACGGTGGAGACGAGGCCTTTGACCCCATGAAGATGCAGATGCTCTATGACGTGGGCTATCGGATGGCACGAACGGGAGGAGCTTGGGCCACTGCGCCGCCTGGGCAGCAGCCGTGATCCGTAACGCGGTCTGAACTGTCATCGGCCACCCGTAGCGAACCACGACACGGCGCGGCGCCCTCCCCTTCGTTGGTCGTGGTCTTGTCTATCAACTAGTATCCATTCAACTCATCGAATCAGTGGGGTCGACGCTCTTGGAAGACTGGCTGGTCATCGACACCAATGACGTGCCAGAGCGCGACCGGTTCGACGTTTGGCGCGATGCTTTCGGCAGCGTTCACGATGTCTTCGTCGATCCTGGAAGTCGTTTGGATTTCCGTGCCTCTTGCAGATGTCTCGCTGTACGGGAGACGGTGTTCGGGGTCTACCATGCGCCTGCTAGACGCGTTGTACGAGCTCCTGAGCATCTGGCGCGCCATGACATCGACCACTTGGCCGTCCGGATTGCGTTGGGTGGCGATATCAGGGGAACACAGCGCGGCACGGAGTACCACCTGACCCCCGGTGCCATTGCGATTGGCACGCTGGCCTATGGCTACGAGGAGGCGCACAGCGCAGGCGGGTGGGCAGCAGCCTTCCTGCCCCGATCATCGCTTCCCCGCTTTGTGGACGAAGGCAAGCCGCGCATGGTCCATGGTGTTCGAGGAGCCCTTCTTCGCGACATCCTGTTGTCCTTTGCCAATTCATCGTCACAAGCAACGCACGACGATCTGCTGCTGTTCGAAGACGTCCTGCGGCGCGTGCTCGAGTCCATCCTGTTGGACAAGGAAGGCGCCCTTGCTACTGACGATCTTCGTTTAAAGCGAATCGACGACATCCTGCGCTCTGAGATGGGTTCGCCGCGCCTGAACGCTGCCAGCATCTGCGAACGGGCGGGCCTGTCGCGTACGACCTTGTACCGCCTTTTCAAGGACAGGGGCGGTGTCGAGGCATACCTGGCGGGGTTGAGGCTGGATGCCATCCGCCGAGACCTTCAAGCGCCTGCATTGAGCACATACCCCATCAGTCGCATCGCCGAGAACCGCGGCATGCACAACGTGTCCGCATTCAATCGTGCATTTCAACGGCGATTTGGGTGCACGCCCACTGACGTGAGGCACGGGTCCGGTCGACGGCAGGCCAGCGCTTTTGCCCGCCCGGCCAAAGCCGATGATCCGTCGGGATCATTTCTGCAGCTACTGAGGTGAACGGCGGCAATGCTTCGCTCGGCCCGTTGTGGGACCGGTCACTGTTGTAGTCCGAGGTTGATTGGTACGCTGGGCAAAGCCTTGGAACTTTGCGCAAAGCCGCCCCGCGGGGGACTCATTGAGTTGTGACCTAGTCTTCCGCGCACGTTCTTTCGCCCCGCGGGCGATGCCGATGACGAAGCGCGTACTCACGGCGTTTCCGCCGGCGAGGATGGGCAACAAGAGGTTTCGGGAGTCACGCATGGCGAAAGCAAGTTCTGCCGGCGGCAAACATTTGGTCCGGCCCACGCGCCGATGGCTTGCGCCCGCATTCTGGACGCTGCTGCTGATGGCGGCGCCAACAGCCAGCGCCCAGGACGGCGACATTCCGCTCGACTACCACATGGATGCCGAGGACAAGCTCGCCCACCAGTTGAACAACCCACAGGACAACCTGATCAGCGCGCCGATCAAGAACAACTTCGACTACGGTGGCGGCCGCAACGGCGACGGCTCGCGCTTCACGATGGTGGCCCAGCCGGTGCTGCCCTTCGAACTCAACAAGGACTGGAACCTGATCACGCGCACGCTGATGCCTACGCGCGCGTGGCCAACGTGTTCCTCGACACCGAGAGCGGCCTCGGCGACATCGTCACCTCGTTGTGGTTCTCGCCCGCCCGGCCCACCGCGGGCGGCTGGATCCTGGGGCTGGGCCCGGCGGTCCTTTTCCCACCGCCAGCAACGATCGGCTCGGCGCCGACTAGTGGGGCGGCGGGCCCTCGGCCGTGGCGGTGCGTGTGGTCGGCCCCTGGACCAGCCTGTTCCTTACCAACTAGCTCTGGGGCATGAGCAACCCTTCGGACGGCCGCGACAAGGTCAGCCAGGGATTCCTGCAACTGGCCAAGGCCTACACCGCGCCGACGCGCACTACCTACTTCGTCAGCACCGAGGGCAGCTACAACCACAACCAGGGCCAATGGACCGTGCCGCTGCAACTGGGCATCAACCAGTTGCTGCGCTTCGGCGAGGGCTTGCCGTTCCAGATCGGCGGGCTTGCGCGCTGCTACGTCGAAAAGCCCGAAGGCGGGCCGAACTGGGGTTTTCAGATCCGGCTGTCGCTAGTCTTTCCAAGTAGACGCGGGCCATGCGCAACAGTGACCTCAACGCCACTGCAGGGAGCAGGACATGGATGACATAGGCGACGGCCGCAGGGAATTCCTGGCCGTTGCGGGCAAGGCTGCGGTCGGTGTCGCGCTGGCGCCGGCGTTGACCGGCAGCGCGTTGGCGCAGCCGGTGGCATCGCCCTTCGACATCCAGGCGCAGTTCGAAGGTTTCATGCGCGACATCGGGGCCACGCCGGCCGATGCCGGAGGCAAGGTGGTGTTCACCGGCGAGGACCCGATCCTGCGCAGCCATTTCCGCATCGGCACGGCGATGGCATTGCCGGCCATGGGCGCGGGAGTCGGTGCAGCGGCGATCTGGCGCGAGCGCACCGGCGAATCGCAGGACCTGAGCGTGGACCTGCGCGAATCTGTCTACAACGTCAACCCGCTGATCGGTGGCGTGCTGCGCATGCTGCAGGTCAACGGCGTAATTCCCGCGTCCGACCCGCTGCCCCGCAACTTCAACTTCCTGCACCCCAGCGTGAACGGGCTGATGCTGCAGGCCCCGGTGGGCCTAGGCAACCCGATGACCTTCGTGCCCTTTGAGACCAAGGACGGGCGCTTCTTCAACATCACCGGCGCCTACCCGCACCTCGAGGCGCGCGGCCTGCAGGCGCTGTATGTGCCACCGGGGCGCGAGAACCTGGTGCGCGGCTTCAAGCAGGTCAATGCCTTCGAGTTCGAGGAACGGTTGAGCGAGATGGGCGGCGTCGGCGTCGTGCACCGCACCACCCAGGAGTGGCTTGCGACGCCGGAAGGCGCCTTCCTGGCTAAGACGCCACTGATCGAGATCGTGAAGATCGGCGAGGCGCCGCCCGCGCGCTGGGCGCCCAACCCGACGCGGCCGCTGTCGGGCATCAAGGTCATGTCCAACACCCACGTCATCGCCGGCACGGTGTCGTCGCGCACGCTGGCCGAGTACGGCGCGCAGGTGCTGCACATCGCGCGCGACCAAGCCTTCGAACACGAGGCGCTGGTCATCGACGTCAACGTCGGCATGCGCTCGACCTTCGTCGACCTGCGCAATGCCGAGCAGAACAACCGGCTCAAGGGACTGATCCCGCAGACCGACGTGTTCGTCGAGAACTTCCGTACCGGCACGCTGGAGCGGCTGGGATTCGGGCCGAAGGAGCTGGCGGCCGCCCGCCCGGGGCTGATCTACCTGTCGATCAACGGCTTCAGCGCCGACGGCCCCTGGGCCAAGCGCGGCGGCTTCGACATGGAGGGTTTGGCCTGCACCGGCTTCACTATCGCCGAAGGCGGCAGCGGCCCGCCGCGCTTCCCGCCGACGCTGGTGATGAACGACTACATCGCCGGCTACCTCGGCGCCGCCGGTGTGTTGGCCGCGCTGCGCCGCCGCGCCAAGGAAGGCGGCAGTTGGCACGTGCGCGTCAGCCTGGCACGCGCGGCGATGTGGTACGCCAACCTGGGACAGTTCCCGAGCAAGGATTTCGATGTCAACGACCCGAAGCACCGCATGATCGAACCCGAATTGCTGAGCGCGGCCACGCCCTACGGCCTGGTGCAGCGGCTGGGGCCGCAAGTCAAGCTGTCGAAGACGCCGGGCCGGTGGCGCACGCCGCTGGTGGCGGTGCGCGGCGCCGACACGGTGAACTGGATCTGAACACGGGAGGGTCACGATGAAACACAAAGATGACGACACCCAGGCGCAAAGCGGCCTAACGCGCCGCGGCGCGCTGCAATCGATCGGCGGCGGCACGCTCGGCGCCGCGCTCGGCGCCGGCCTGCCGGCGGCGCAGGCGCAGGGCATGCAGCCCGCGGCCGCCGGTGCCACCGGCAAGTCGCCCTACGCCGACGTGCGCGTGCTGGAACTCAGCCAGACCTTGAGCGGCCGCCTGGCCGGCCTGCTGTTCGCCGACCAGGGCGCCGAGGTCTATGCGGTGCGCGACCGGCCCTCGGGCAAGTTCGATGACACCTACTTCGACCGCGGCAAGAAGCTGCTGCCGGCGGGCGGCCTGAACGACACGTCGTCGGCCGACGTCGTCATCGTCGACGGCGACTTGGCCGTGAAGCGGCTGCCGCACCAGACGGTGATGCGCGTGGTCGCTGCCCTGCCCGGCGACGACGCCTACGGCGACCTGCCGGCCGACTGCAGCGAGGACCTGATCAGCGCGGTCTGCGGCTTCTTCACGAACATGAGCGTCACCGGTCCGATGCTCGGCCGTCCGGCGATCTACACGCCGCTGCCGCTGTCGTCGGTGTATGCCGGCGTCAACGGCGCGATCGCGGTGGCCGCGGTGCTGGTGGACCGCGAGCGCACCGGCCTGGGCCGCGAGGTGCATGCCTCGCGCATCGCCGGCGGGCTGTCGGCCACCGGCGCGCTGGCGCTGACCTCCAGCGGCCTGCCGCCGCACCTGGCGCCGATCGTGGTCGGCGGCCTGCCGCCGGGGCTCGCGCCCGAGCAAGCCAAGGTGATCATGGGCCGGGCGATGGCCGATCCGGCCGGGCAGCTGTACCTGGAGCAGCGGGTCGCACCGCTGTCGGCGCCGTACCGCACCGCCGACGGCCTGTTCATCCTGCCGATGGCTGCGCCCAACCGCCGGCTGACGCGGCGCATGCTCGAAGCCTTCAACTTGTACGACAAGGCGCTGGCGGCGGGCATGGTCGACGTCAACGCCTTCGATGCCGCCAATCTCGACGCACGCCACACGAACCTGGCGGACTCTCTGGCGCTGCGCTTCGACCTGACCTCCAAGCTGGCCGACTGGCTGGAGCCGATCTTCGCCAGCCGCACCGCGGCCGAGTGGGACCGCTTCCTGCAGGCCAACGGCGTGGCGGTGGCGATGATCGGCACCTGGCAGGAATGGCAGCAGGCGCGCACCGCGCGCGAGACCGGCATGATCGACCGCGTGTCGGGCGACCCGCATGTGCGCGTCGGCCGCACCAGCTGGATCGAAAGCGCCCAGCCCTACCCACCCTTGGCGGTGGGCCAGAAAGTGCGTTCGCTGCCGCCGCGCCGCACGCCGGTGCCCAAGGCCACCGGCGTGGCGCCGGCGAAGTTTCCGCTGGCCGGCTACAGCATGCTCGACCTGACCAACGTGCTGGCCGGGCCGTCGTGCGGGCGCATGTTCGCCGAGCTCGGCGCCAACGTGGTGCAGAGTTTTCCGCCCGAGCCGAACACCTCGCCGACGGTGGTGGTGGACTGGGCCGGCGAAGTGGCCTGCGGCAAGTACAGCATCATCACCAACGTGCGCCACCCCGACGGCATGAAGGTGGTGCAGCAGCTGGCGGCCAAGGCCGACTTCGTGCTGATGAACGCGATGGACGCGCAGTTCGTGCGCCTGCGCATCGACCCGGATTCGCTGCGTCGCCTGAACCCCAAGTGCATCGGCCTGCAGATCACCGCCTTCCGCGGCGAACGCCGCGGGCCGCAGGACAACGACCTGGGCTACGACCCGTCGATCCAGGGACCGACCGGCGTCATGGAGCGCTTCGGCGACAAGGGCGCACCCACCTATCACGGCGTGGCCTCCTGCGTGGACTACCTGTGCGGCTACCTCGGCGCGTTTGCCGGCATCACCGCGCTGTACGCGCGCGAGCACCGCAAGGACGGCAAGGGCGACTGGGCGCAGGCTTCGCTGGCGCCGTCGGCGACGCTGACGCAGCTGCTGCTGACGGGGGTGCCCAAGCCGCCGGACGACATCCGCGGCCAGCGTGCGCTGGGCCGCAACGCCTTCGAGCGGCTGTACCGCCAGTCCGACGGCTGGGTGTTCGTGCAGGGCAGCAGCGACCTGTCGGCCGAACTCGACGGCAAGACGGTGGCGCAGGCGCTGGGCATCGCCAAGGGCAGGAAGCTGCCCGCCGCGCCCGTGCAGACCTGCCGTCAGATGGCCGACCGGCACAAGGACAAGCCGTCGCCGACGGTGTACTTCGAGAAGCGCGAAAGCGACGGCTGGGTCAACCACTGCTTCCGCCCGACCTGGTTCACCTTCGACGGCGTGCCGACGCCGCGGCCGCGCGCCACCTCGCGCATCGGCGCCGATGCGCCGGCGATCCTGGCGCAGCTGGGCTATTCGCCCGACGACATCAAGCGCCTGGTGGCCAGCGGCGCGGTCGGCCGCGTCGAATGGGCCAAGGCATGAGGCGCGGCTGCCCGTGCCACACCACCCTGCTGCGGTGGGCCCTGCTGGTGGCCGTCGTGCCCAGCGCCGCGCTGGCGCAAGGCCAGGCGCAGCCGTCCGCCGCTGCCGCAGCGCAGGCCGAGTACAAAAATCCCTACCCGCCGGAGCCCGGCAACTTGCCGCGCGACCCGGGCGATATCGACCTCGACCTGGACACGCCGCCGGCGTTGCCCGGCGCGATCTTCCCCGAGTTGCGGCTGCCGGGCTGGGACCGCTACGAGAAGTTCAAGGAAGACCTGTACCGCCATTACGGCATCCGCTTCGCCGGCTTCTATGCGCAGCTGTACCAGAGCGCTTCGGACACGCTGCCGGGCGCACCTTTCGATGCGGCCAACGGCGGCTGGGGCGCGCTGCAGTTCAGCTGGACGGCGCTGAACCGCGGCACCGACTACGAAGGCAGCCTGGTGATGAACCTCGGCTGGCGCAACTCGATCGGCCGCAACGCGGTGCCCGCCGGCTTCGGCGTGCCCATGCTCGGCGCGGCCTGGTCCAACTACGAGTTCACCTCGTGGGGCAACAGCCCGAAGATCGAGGACTTGTTCTGGGAGCAGTGGCTGGGCAAGGACTTCAGCTTCCGCGTCGGCAACCAGATCCCGACCGCGGTGTACAACTTCTCGCGCTTCAAGGACGCGCGGGTCTCGTTCACGTCGAGTCCGTTCGCCTTCCACGAGATCATCCCCTACCCGACCTTCGGCTTGGGCGCATCGTTCCGCTGGCGGCCGCTGGGCCAGGAGTCCGAGCTGTACGTGGTCGGCACGCTCAACGACATGAACGGCGACCCCGCCGCCAACGGCCTGGACTGGGGCACCTTCTTCGACGAGAAGCAGTTCTTCTACGGCACCGAGATCGGCTACCGCTGGCGCCGGCCGCACGGCGAGTTCGACCATGTGCACCTGGACCTGTTCTGGGCCGACGACCGCAGCACGCGCAACCCGACCACCAGCCCTAACAAGGCCGGTGGGGGTTTCCGCGTCTACGGCGAGAAGCAGATGGGTCCCTGGGTCGGCTTCGGCGGCTACACCTACAACAATGCCGAAGGCGGCGGCATCTCGGCCACCGTGACACAGCAGCTGGTCACCGCCGGCGTGGCCTACCTGAACCCGCTGAACATCCGCGGCGAACTGGCGCTGGGCCTGATGTGGACCAAGCCGATCGACAACATCGTACCCGGGCTGAACGCCCGCAACCAGACCGGCTGGGAGCTCTACTGGCGGCTGCTGGTCTCGCCGAACCTGTGGGTCACGCCGGGGCTGCAGGTGATCTACAACCCGTCGTTCAACCTCGGCGTCGACACGATCTACGTGCCGGACATCAAGTTCCGGTTCTCGTTCTGAATCCGTCGCAGAGCGCGGACCGCGAGGCCTGGCTGGCGCTGCTGGCCATCGCGGGGCAGGGCCTGATCTACCTGACCTCGCTGCGGCTGGCGCACTGGCTGGGCGTCGACGGCTTCGACGACTATGCGGTGGCCTCGGCCGTGTTCATGCTGCTGGCGGGCATCGCCTGCCTGGGCAGCGAGAAGTACGCGCTGCGCGTGCTGCCGGTGTGGCTGGAGCGGGGCGACTGGGCGCGGATCGGCGGCTACATCCGCTTCGGCCTGAAGCGCGGCCTCACGGGCGCGGTGCTGCTGTGCGGCGGCGTCGCACTGGTCGCGTTTGCGCTGGGCGATGCGCTGCAGCCGGCCACGCGCCGCACGATCATCGTCGCCGCGCTGGCGCTGCCGCTGGCCGCCGCGGTGCACTTCGGGCTCGAGCTGCTGACCGCCCTCGGGCGCGAGTTCAGCGCCTCGGCCATCTTCCGCCTCATCGTGCCGGCCGTCGCACTGGGCGGCGTGCTGCTGCTAGGCGCCGTGCAGGCCGCACCCAGCGGGCTGCTGGCCGTGCTGTGCTGGGGTCCGGCGTGGCTGGTCGCGCTGACGCTGCAGGTGGCGGTTGCGCGTCGCGCGCTGCCGCCAGCGGTGCGGCAGGCGGTGCCGCGGGTCGAGGCAAAGGCGTGGCGCGCTGAGTCCCGACCTTTCTTGTACTACAGGCTGGCGCTCGGGCTGCTAAGCCAGTCAG
>DAORHX010000020.1:0-20032 GCA_035438245.1 Rubrivivax sp. | reverse complement strand
CGCTCGGCATCCTTGCGGCCGAAGAGCCAGAACATCGCGGGCGTGAGGAAGGTGTCGAGCAGGGTCGAGCTGATCAGGCCGGAGAAGATCACCACGGCCACCGGGTGCAGCACCTCGGTGCCAGGTCGCTCGGCCTCGAAGAGCAGCGGCGCCAGCGCGAAGGCCGTCACCAGCGCGGTCATCAGCACGGGCGAGAGCCGCTCCAGCGAGCCACGGACGATCATCTTCTGGTCGAAGTTCTCGCCCTCGAATCGCATCAGGTTGATGTAGTGGCTGACCTTCAGGATGCCGTTGCGCACCGAGATGCCGGCCAGCGTGATGAAGCCCACCAACGCGGCCACGCTCAAGGGCTGGCCGGACAGCCACAGGCCGATCACCGCGCCGACCAGGGCCAGCGGGATGTTCACCATGATCAGCGACGACAGCGTGGTGCTCTTGTAGCGGCTGTACAGCACCACGAACATCAGCACCAGCGACACGATGGACAGCAGGCCCACGAGCCGCGACGCTTCCTCCTGCGCCTGGAACTGGCCGCCGAGGGTAATGAAGTAGCCCTCGGGCAACTTCGTCTCGGCAACGATCTTGCGGATGTCGGCGACGATCTCCGACAGCGCGCGCCCTGAGGCGTTGGCCGACAGCACGATGCGCCGCTTGCCGTCGTCGCGGCTGATCTGGTTCGGGCCGTCGCCGTCCTCGATCGTGGCCACCTTCGACAGCGGGATGCGGCCGGTCGGCGTCTCGATCAGGATCTGGCCCAGGCCCTCGATCGAGCGCGCCGATTCCGGCAGCTTCACCACCAGTGCGAAACGCCGACTGCCTTCGACGATCTGCGTGACCTTCTCGCCTTCCACCAGCGCCTGCAGCGTGGCCAGCACCTGAGGCGCCGGCACGCCGTACTGCGCCGCGGCGGCGTAGTCCACGCGCACCTTGATCTGCGGCGCCAGCACCTGTTTCTCGATCTGCAGGTCGGCGATGCCGGGGATGGTGGCCAGCCGCTGCCGCAGCACATCGGCCTGGCCGCGCAGCGCGTCGAGATCCTCGCCGTAGATCTTGATCGCGATCTGCGAGCGCACGCCCGACAGCATGTGGTCGATGCGGTGCGAGATCGGCTGGCCGATCTCGATGGCCGCGGGCAGGTTCGCCAGCTTCGCGCGGATGTCGGCCTTGACCTCGTCCATGCTGCGCTTGAGTTCGGCCGTGGGGACGATGCCGACGTCCAGTTCGCTGACGTGCACGCCCTCGGCGTGCTCGTCGAGTTCGGCGCGCCCGCTGCGTCGGCCGACGTGCGTCACTTCGGGCACCTGGCTGACCAGCGTCTCGGCCTGGCGTGCCACGGCCGAGCTCTCGGTCAGCGTCACGCCGGGGTTCAGGCGCAGGCCGATCAGCAGCGTGCCCTCGTTGAAGGGCGGCAGGAAGGTCGTTGGGAAGAAGGGCACGGCGGCCGTGGCCGCGACGACGGCCACACCGGCGGCCACCATCGCTGCCTTGGGACGATTCAACACCCCTTGCAGACTGCTGCGGTAGCGGGCCTTGAGCCACGCGAGCATCTTGGTGTCGCCGTGGTCGAGGTTCTTCATGCGCGGCAGCAGGTAGAAGCTCAGCACCGGTGTCACCGTCACCGACACCACCAGCGAAGCGAGCGTCGAGACGATGAAGGCGATGCCCAGCGGCACGAACAGCTTGCCCTCCAGCCCCGGCAGCGCGAACAGCGGGATGAAGACCAGCACGATGATCACCGTGGCATACAGGATCGCCGAGCGCACCTCCATCGTCGCGTGCGCCACGACCTCCAGCGGATGCAGGCGCGAGGTGGGGTGCTTGGCGCGGTCCTCCTTGAGCCGCCGCAACACGTTCTCCACCCCGACCACCGCGTCGTCCACGAGGCCGCCGATGGCGATGGCCAGGCCACCCAGCGTCATCGTGTTGATCGACAGGCCGAAGTAGCGGAAGACCAGCGCGGTGATGAAGATCGAGACCGGGATCGCGGTCAGCGCGATGATCGTCGGTCGCAGCGTGCCGAGGAAGAAGAACAGGATTACCGCGACGAACACCGAGGCACCGATCAGCTTGCCTTGCAGCGTGGTGATCGACGACTCGATGAAGCTGGCCTGGCGGAAGGTCACGCGCGGCGCCTCCATGCCGGCCGGCAGTGACGCCTTCAGTCCGACCAGGGCATCCTCGATCGCCGTGGTCAGCGCGATGGTGTCGGCGGTGGGCTGCTTCTGGATGCCCAGGATCACCGCGGGCTTGCCTTCGTAGCCGGCATCGCCACGCTTGATGGCGGCGGCGAAGGTCACGTCGGCGATCTGGCGCAGCAGGATGGGCTGTCCGTTGCTCGCGGCTATCGCGAGATTCTTCAGGTCATCCAGGCGCGACGTGCGGCCGAGGTTGCGGATCAGGTACTCCCGGCCGTTGAGTTCCAGGAAGCCGCCCGAGGTGTTGGCCGAGAAGCCCTTCAGCGCTCCCTCGAGCTGGTCGTGCGTGATGCCGAGTTCGGCCATGCGCACCGTGTTCGGCTGCACCTGGAACTGGCGCACTTCACCGCCGATGGGGATCACCTGCGCGACCCCAGGCACCGAGAGCAGCCGCGGCCGCAGCACCCAGTCGGCGTACTCGCGCACCGCCATCGGGCTGATCTTCTGCGGATCGACGGGGATCGCGATCTGCATGATCTCGCCCATGATCGAACTGATCGGCCCCATGCGCGGCACCACGCCTTCGGCAAGGCCTTCTTCCATCGACGCCAGCCGTTCGGCGACGAGCTGGCGGGCGCGAAAGATGTCGGTGCTCCAGTCGAAGGTGACGTAGAGGAACGAGAGACCTGCCGAGGACGTGGAACGCACCGACTCCACGCCGGGCAGCCCGTTCATCGTCGTCTCGAGCGGGAAGGTGATGAGCTGCTCCACCTCCTCGGCGGCCATGCCGCCGGCCTCGGTCATGATGGTGACCGTGGGTTTGTTGAGATCGGGGAACACGTCCACCGGCGTTCGGGACAGCGTGAACGCGCCGTAGGCCATCAGCACGACGCTGGCGATGATCACCAGCAGCCGGTTGCTCAGGCTGTTGTCGAGGAGCCACTTGAACATGGTGGCTCCCGTCAGCGGACCTGGTTGATGAGGGTGGCGCCTTGGGTCGCCACACGGTCACCGGCTTTCAGACCGGATGTCACCGCCACGGACACACCATCGAGCGGCTCGACCGTCACCGTGCGCGGCTCGAAGCGCTCCGGCGCGGCCTTGACCCAGACGATGGTCTGGTTGGCCGGGTTCTTCATCAGCGAGGCCACCGGCACCGCGATGCCCTTGAGCTTGTCCTTGCCCTGCACGAACACGCGCACCGGCTGGCCGACGGCCAGGGCCGCAAGCGCCTGGCCTTCGGCACGGAAGGCCAGCGGGAGGGCCTGCTCGCGCAGGCTGCGGGCGGCACCGACGAAGGCGATCGGTACGCGCTTGTCTCCCACGGCGAGGCTGGCACTGCCTACGTTGGCTGCCAGGCCCGCGTCGAAGGCCAGGGCCTCGATGCGCAGGCGCGAAGGATCGACGATCTCGAACACGAGTTCGCGTGCATCCACGACCTGTCCGGCGACGACATGGGCTGAAGCGATGACGCCGGACACCGGCGCGACTAAGGCCTCGCGCGAGGACAGTCCGGTGCCGACGGCGCCGATGCGCTCGGCCAGGCTCTGCGCCTCGCTCTCGGCGGCCTCGATGTCCTTGCGGGGCACGGTATCGGCCAGCTCCTTCAGGCGTCCCACGCGCTTGTCCGCCAGCGACTTCGCCGCGCGCAGTTCGGCCAGCTGGGCTGCCTGGTTCGAGCGCTCGATCGGCGCCGCCGATGGCACGACATAGGCCAGCACCTCACCCTTGCGCACCGCCTGGCCGGGATTGGGCAGGCCGCGCGGACCGGGCTCGATGCGGCCGGCGTTCAGCGGCTGCACCTTGCCGCCGGCGTTGGGGTCCATGACGACCTTGCCGTTCAGTTCGAACGAGCGCGGCAGCTCACCCGTCTCGGTGAGCAGCGTGCGAACGCCGAGCTGGCGCTGTGCCGGCTTGGGCAGGAACACGCTGCCGTCGGGCAGGCGCTGCGGGCCGTTGGCGCTGGGGGCCGCAGGCCCGTCGCCATGGTCGTGGCCTTCACCAGCGAGGCTGGGCATAGCCATGCCCAGCGAGAGCGCAAGCACGGCGGTGGACATCAGGCGGATCGTGCTCATGCGGTGGCTCCCAGGCGACGTTGACGCGAAGCCGCGACCCGGCGGCCGACGAGCGTGAGCACGACCAGCGCAGCGGCGGCCGCGGCGCCCCAGCCGGCGTATTCCTTCCCCGAGTGCACATGTGCGGCCTCGTCGGCATGCGCCGCCTCGTGCAGGTCCAGTTCGCCGGCCAGAAGGTCGACCTCCTGGCCCGCCGTCACCGTGGCGGTGATGGGCAGCACGCCCGGCTTGGGCGCAGCGGCCAGCACGACCTCGTAGGCGTCTTCGTGCCCGTCGTGTTTCTGGGCCTTGAGCTTGGCGCCAGCGATCTCGAGTTCGATCTGCGCATCGGTCACCGGTGCGTTGTCGGCAGCGCGGTCGAGGTACAGCGTGATCTGCTTGCCGTTGAGCACGCCGACCAGCTCGAACGCTTCCGAAACGGCGGCGAAACGCGGCAAGGCCGGGCCGGTGGAGGCAGCAGGGGCGTCGCCATGGTCATGACCGTCGCCGGCACGGGCCAGCGGCGACACCGTCAGTGCCGCGATCAGGCTCATCGCGGCGAGGAGGGGAGTGGGTCTCATGGGGGATGTTCCAGAAGAAGTGTTGGTTGTGCGGCTGCCGGTCATTGCGGCAGCAGACCCAGGGCCTGGCGCCAGACGGAGATGGCGGCCGCGAGTTCGATGCGGCTGCGTGCGGCCTGCCGCTCGGCTTCGGTGGCTTCGGCCTCGATGCGCAGGCGGGCGGGCAGGTCGGATTCGCCGAGCCGGAATGACTTCTCGAAGAAGCCGCGGGTCTCGCGTGCCAGCCCGGCGCGCCGCTCGGCGGCAGCCAATTGGACGCGCGCCGCGTCGACGCGGGCCACGGCGGCATCGCGTTCCGACTGCACGCGCGCGCGGTCGAGGGCGAGCTGAGCCTGCACCTCGGCAACTTCGGCACGCGCCGCGGCGACCTTGGCGTCGTGCCGGGGGCCGCCCCCGAACGGGATTCGCAGCGCCAGGGTCACGGTCTGCCCGTAGCGCTCGCCGGCGGCACCACGGTCACGGGTGGTCGCCAGCGTCAGCTCGGGATTGGCCCGCGATTGCGTCGTGGCGAGCGCCGCACTGCGCTCGGCCACGGCGACGCGGTCCTGCAATTCCGTCAGTGCCGGGTGGACCGAGATGTCGCTGGCCAGTGGCTCGGGCTCGGCGGCGGCCGCAGCCGCCGGAGCCACGGCCGTTGGCGCGCCGCTCAGCGCCTTCACCTGTTGCAGCGCCACCGTGGCGGCAGCCTCGGCCTGCGCCAGGCCGGCTTCCGCTGCAGCAACTGCGCCGTCGACCTGGTGCTGGTCAGCGCGAGCCAGTTCACCCGCCTTGGCGCGGCGGGTCACATCGCTGGCGATGCGGCGTGCGCTGTCGAGCTGGGCACGGGCCATCTCGACGTCGATGCCCGCCCGCTGCCAGTTCCACCAGGCCTCGCGCACCGTGGCCGCTAGCCGCAGCCTGGCGGCTTCCGCTCGACTCTCGATCGCCGCGGCTTCGGCGTCGGCCAGCGCACCGGACCCCCGTCGCTCGCCGGGCAGCCACAGCGGCACGGCCACGCCGACCTCCAGTTCGCGGGCGCCGTCGTTGCGCGTCAGGCGGTCGGTCTTGTGGCTGGCCTCCAGGGCCGGCGGCTCGGGCGTCCACAAGGAAGCCGCGCGGCGCTGGGCCAGCACGGCGTCCCGGCGCGCCTGCAGCGCGATGGCCTCGGGCTGCCGCGCCCATGCGGCGTCGAAGAGTTGCTTCAGCTCGGGTGCAGCGGCGATGGCCTGTGCGGCGGACGGCTGCGCCGCTGCATGGCCTGCCAGACCTGCCAATGCCGCGGCCAATGCCGCGGACACAGTGGCGGCCATCAGGGCGCGCCGAAGGTGGGTCGATGTTCGTGTTCTCGGATGCATCCGATGCTCCAGTGGTGAGTGCGGCACACGGGAGATCGGCGAGCGGCGACCGACACGTCGCACCGTGCCGAACGTGCCCCGCCGGCTCAGGCCGGCAGTGGCGCGCTCAGGCGCGGTCGGAGTTCAGGGAAGGAGAGAACCCGCCTCGCCGATCAGGCGAGGCGCTGCCACTGCGGGCGTTCGGGCTGGTCGGCGGCATGCGCCGGGAGCGGGCGATGCGGTTCAGGGATGTTCGCGCCAGCCAGGCGGTCCAGCGTCCGCGCCTCGATCGAGGCCAGCACGCCGGCAAATTGCCCGTGGCAATGGTCGCAGTCCAGCTCGACAGAGGCCAAGCCGCCCGTGTCCGAGTCGGGCAGATCGGCCGGCTCGGATGACGCGGCATCGTGCCCGTGGGCAGCGTGGTCGTGATGCCCGACATGGTTTGCCGCCGCGCCCTGCTCGTGTCGGCAATAGTCGGCCACCACCGCCCAGGTCATCTGGGTCGGCAGCAGCACGAGCAGGAGGACGGCGAGCCAGCGACGCATGGGCAGGGAGTGTAGCGGCTACAGGGTTGGCCGTCGTCCGGGGAGGGCTTGTCCGGTCGTGATGGAGATCACCGACGACCGCTGCGCAGCCGTTCGACGTGGCGATTCATGCCACGCCGGACGACATTCACGAACAGTCGGGATGTTCATGGTCCAGCAGTCGCGTGGGGTGCAGCAGGGGCGGGAAGGATTTGGACTGGCAGGGAAGGTCCAGCAGCGGCGGTTTGATCGCCATTGCAAACCCTGAAGCCACTGCGATGTCAAGAGGCCGGGCGACGTGCTGCCCAGCCGTCAAGGAGCAATCAACCGCTCAGCGCCGGTTGGCCGGATCGCGCCCGAGGTAGACGACGGCGGACTTGCTGGCAAAGCCCGCGGGCGCGATCCTGGCCAGTTCGATGGCGCGCCGATCCAGGCCGTTGAACGTCCATGCAAACTGCTGACCGGCTTCGCCGCGGAAGACGACCGTCTCGCCGTAGGCGATGTTCGGGCGCGGCGACTGGGCCAGGTCGACCACGAGGGCGCCGGCTGAGACCGCGGCCGGTTGGCCGTAGAGGGACTGGCCGTTCAGGAAGGTCTCGCTGGCCGCAAACCCCAAGGCAGGAGCGGCGGCCGCCGCCAGCAGCGCGGCGGTTCGGAGAAGGGAAGGCAGTTGCATGATGTCCTCTCGGTTGAGTCGTCGGCTGCAGAGGGCAGCCCATGCCGACATGGCATGACGCGAGACTCTAGGAACCGCCGAGGAACAGCTTCGAAACGCGCAGATGACATTTCGGTCATCTGCGCGGCATATCCGATCAGTGGGCGCCGTGGACGTGGCGGCGTTTTAGCGCAGGCACGGGCGCTGCCGCGGCGATGTCGAGTCCGTTGAGGATCCCGCAATCGGCCAGCGCGTGCGGCGCGGTACAACGGGCACGCAGCGCCTTCAGGTCCTTCTCGAGCGCGCGCAGCTCGCGGATGCGCTGGGCCACGTGGCCGATGTGCTCGTCGAGCAGCGCATTGACGTCGCCGCAGTCCTGCGCCGGCGACTCCCGCAGCGCGATGAGCGCGCGCACCTCGTCCAGCGTCATGTCCAGGTTGCGGCACTGGCGGATGAAGGCCAGCCGCTCTGCATGGGCCGGCAGGTACATGCGGTAGTTGTTGTCGGCACGCGCCGGCGGCGGCAGCAGACCCTCGCGCTCGTAGAAGCGGATGGTTTCGACGGGGGTTCCGGTGGCTTCCGCCAATGCACCGATCTTCATGGAGAGACCTTTCCGCAGCCGGGCGCAGGGGCACCCGGGGACGCACTTGACTCTGCACAGGCTACAGGGTTTTCAATGCCGGTATGGTGAACAAGGATCTTCGATGAACCACGCCTCCGCCCGCGATGCCCACGAGGGGCATGCCCATGAGGCACCTGCCGCGCCGCCTGCCACGCCGCCCGCCGAAGCAGGCTGCGGCGGCTGCTGCGCGCCCGTGCTCGACACCAACGTCAAGATCGCGCCCATGGCTGCCGGTGGCCGCCACTTCCGGATCGCCACGATGGACTGTGCCGCCGAGGAGGCCGAGATCCGGCGTGCGCTGGAGCGGGTGTCCGGCATCCGCGGCCTGCGCTTCCAGCTGGGGCAGCGCGTGCTGACGCTCGACGCCGACGAGCCTGCCATCGCGCCGGCACTGGCGGCCATCCGCAAGGCCGGCTTCGACCCGCAGCCGCTGGCCACAGAGGGCGACGCGGCCCACGCGCCTGGCGCCGGGCACGACCACGAAGCCGTCGCCGGTCAGATCCCGAAGCTGGTGGCGGCGCTCGGGCTGGCGATCATGGCCGAGCTGATCGGCTACTTCGCACCCGACGCGCTGCCTTGGAAATCGGCCGGGCTGGCCGTGGCGGCGTTGGCGATCTGGTTCGCTGGCTTCGACGTGTACAAGAAGGGCTTCGCTGCGCTGCGCCACGGCCGGCTGAACATCAACGCGCTGATGACCGTCGCCGTGACCGGCGCCTTCCTCATCGGCCAGTGGCCCGAGGCGGCGATGGTGATGGCCCTGTACGCCATCGCCGAGGCCATCGAGGCCCGGGCCGTCGACCGCGCGCGCAACGCGATCAAGGGTCTGCTGGCCATGGCACCCGAGGAAGCCTCGGTGCAGCAGCCCGATGGCAGCTGGGTCACGCGGCCGGTCGCCGACATCGCCGTCGGCGCGCTGTTGCGCGTGAAGCCGGGTGAGCGCGTGCCCATGGACGGCCTCGTGCGCTCGGGGCAGACCAGCATCAACCAGGCGCCGGTGACTGGCGAGAGCATCCCGGTCGACAAGTCGGCCGGCGATCCGGTCTTCGCCGGCACGATCAACGAGTCGGGCACCTTCGAGTTCGAGGTGACAGCACCGGCGTCCGACTCCACGCTCGCGCGCATCATCCACGCGGTCGAGGAAGCGCAGGCCACGCGCGCACCGACGCAGGGCTTCGTCGACCGGTTCGCCGCGGTCTACACGCCGGCGATCTTCGTCATCGCGATCGCGGTCGCCCTGGCAGGCCCCTGGCTGCTGGGCTGGACCTGGATGCAGGCGGTCTACAAGGCGCTGGTGCTGCTGGTCATCGCCTGCCCGTGCGCGCTGGTGATCTCCACGCCGGTGACCATCGTCAGCGGGCTGGCCGCCGCGGCGCGCCGCGGCATCCTGGTCAAGGGCGGCATCTATCTGGAAGAAGCGCGCAAGCTCAAGGCCATCGCGCTGGACAAGACCGGCACCATCACCGAGGGCAAACCGAAGCTGGTCGACTGGGCGGTCGTCGACCCGGCGACCGAGGCGGCCCAGGCGGAGCACATCGCCGTGGTGCTGGCCCGCCATTCCGACCACCCCGTGTCCAAGGCCATCGCGGCGGGCCTCACCCCCAACAGCGTCGAGGCGCGCAACTTCACCGCGCTGGCCGGTCGCGGTGTCCAGGCGGACGTGGGCGGCGTGACCTACGTGCTCGGCAACCACCGCCTGATCGAGGAACGCGGCCAGTGCTCGCCCGACCTGGAGGCTCGGCTGAAGCAGCAAGAGGACAAGGGCCGGACCGTCACGCTGCTGGCCACGCCCGACCGCGTGATCGCGTTGTTCGCCGTGGCCGACACGATCAAGCCGTCGTCGCGCGAGGCGGTGGCCGGGCTGAAGGCGCTGGGCATCACGCCGGTGATGCTGACCGGCGACAACCAGGCGACTGCCAACGCCGTCGCCCACGAAGCGGGCATCGATCAGGCGCGCGGCAACCTGCTGCCCGAGCACAAGCTCGACGCGATCAAGACGATGCAGCGTGAGATCGGCCCGACCGCGATGACGGGTGACGGCATCAACGATGCGCCGGCCCTGGCCCAGGCCGACATCGGCGTGGCGATGGGTGCCGCCGGCACCGACACGGCCATGGAGGCCGCCGACGTGGTGGTGATGAACGACGACTTGCGCCGCATCGCCGAAACGGTGCGCCTGTCGCGCGCCACGCATGCGGTGCTGTGGCAGAACATCACGCTGGCCCTGGGCATCAAGAGCGTGTTCCTGGTTCTGGCGGTGTTCGGCAACGCCTCGATGTGGATGGCGGTGTTCGCCGACATGGGGGCGAGCCTGTTGGTCGTGCTGAACGGCCTGCGGCTCCTGAAGATGGGGGATGGCAAATGACGACGAACGCAAAGTCGGAGCGCGTCGAGGCCTTCGAGGCGGCCATGACCGAGGCCGGCCGGCACCTGGCTGCCGGCGAAACGCAGGGGGCGTTCAGTGCGCTCGAGCGGGCTCATGTGCTCGGGCAGCTCGACTTCCTGCCGCACCTGCGGGTGCACTGGCACATGCTCCGGGTCGGCTGGGAGCGGCGCGACCGACGCGAGGTCGTGGGGCAGGCGGTGCGCATCGCGCTGGTTCCCGTGGGTCATCTGCTCGGCCGTCTTCCGATGGGCAACACCGGGGGCGCCAACGTCAGCGCGTTCAAGCCGATGGACATTCCGCCCGAGCTTCAGCGGCTGCTGACGGACCGGGACCGGTGATGACGGCGCGCGCCGGACTGTCGGATCGCAGCGTGTCAGGGGAGACCCCGCGTGTCCGCTGGTGGATGCTGATGAGCATCGCTGCGCTGCTGCTCGCGCTGGACCAGGGCGTGAAGTGGCTGGTCGCGGCGAACCTGCCCCTGGGTGACCGCATCGCCGTCACCGGCTGGTTCAATCTCGTGCACGTGCTCAATCCCGGCGCTTCGTTCTCGATCCTGGCCGACGCCGGCGGCTGGCAGCGCCACGCGCTCACCGCGGTCGGGCTCGTGGTCAGCCTGGTGCTCGCCGCGCTGCTGTGGCGCGGCCTTCGCAGCAGGGTCGAGACAGCGGCCTACGTCGGCCTGATTGGCGGCGCGCTGGGCAACGTGGTCGACCGGCTGCGCATCGGCGCGGTCGTCGACTACCTCGACCTGCACTGGCGTGACATGCACTGGCCCGCGTTCAACCTGGCGGACATCTTCATCGTCGGCAGCGCCGGCCTGCTCGTGCTCGCCTCGTTCGGTGCGGGAAGCGGCGGCCGGCAAGGCGACTCAAGATGACCCGGGGCCGATCATGAGGACTCGAATGACAGCCGGGCCGGTGAACTCAGAGCAGCAGATCAAGACGGACGGCGTCGGCCGTGACTCCGCGGCCTGGACCCCGCTGTTCCTGGCCTGGCTGCTGGCGCTGCTGGCCACGGCGGGCGCGTTGTTCCTGGGCGAAGTGATGGGCAAGACGCCCTGCGTGCTGTGCTGGTACCAGCGCATCGCGATGTTTCCGCTGGTGACGGTGCTTGGCGCGGGCCTGCTTGCATCGGACGTGCGCAGCGTACGCTATGCACTTCCGCTGGCGGGCGCCGGTTGGGCCATTGCCGCCTGGCACCTGCTCGTCTTCTGGGGCGTGTTTGCCGAGGGACTGGTACCTTGCGGCAAGGGGACGTCCTGTGCCGACGCCGACGTGCAGGTGGCGGGCGTGGTACCCATCCCGCTGCTGTCTCTGCTGGCGTTCACGGGCATTCTGGCTCTGTTATGGGTGGCAAGAGGGAGGGCGAAGGCATGAACAGGAAATGGATTGTTCTTTCCACGGCCGTGGCGGTGGTGCTGGCCTTCGTCGCCGGCGCGGCGTTGTTCAGGAGCCAGTCGAACCAGGAGGTCCGGCAGGCAGCGCAGACGAACCACGAAGCCCTGGTCAGGCCGCACGCGCCGGTCTTCGGCAATCCGGCCGCCAAGGTCACCATCGTCGAATTCTTCGATCCGTCATGCGAGACCTGCCGCGCCTTCTATCCCATCGTCAAGCGACTGGTCAATGCGAGCTTCGGCCAGGTCAGGCTCGTCGTGCGGTATGCGCCCTTGCATCAGGGGTCCGATACCGCGGTGAAGATCCTCGAGGCGGCGCGCGTGCAGGGCAAGTACTGGGAGGCGCTGGAGCGTGCCATGGCCGCGCAGCCTCAATGGGCCGCGCATGACCGTCCCCAGCCGGAGATGCTGTGGGACCTGATCGCGGACCTCGGCCTGGACATGGCCAAGGCCAAGGCAGACGCCAGTGGGCCGGCCATCGAGCAGTTGCTGCGGCAGGATGTGGCCGACATGCAGGTGCTGAAGGTCGACAGGACGCCAGGCTTCTTCGTCAACGGCACGCCCCTGCGTGACTTCGGCGAGGTGCAACTGAAGGCGCTCGTCGAGCAGGAGCTCAAGAAGGCCGGCGCACCCTGAGCATGCAGCCCTTCACGGCGCGGCCAGGTCCTTCAGTCTCATGCCGATGGAAGTCGTCCCGCCTGACGAGGCGGCCAGCGGGCGCCCACCGTGCATGCGTGCAATGGCGGCGACGATGGACAGGCCGAGACCGTGGTTGCGGTCGGCATCGCTGCGCGAGGGATCGACGCGGTAGAAGCGATCGAACAGGCGCGGCAGGTCGTCGGGCCCGATGGTGGGGCCGCGGTTCACCACGCGCACGAGCACCTCGTCCTTGCCGGGCCGGTCGATCTCCACGCGGATGGTCGATCCGCGCTGCGCGTAGCGCGTGGCATTACCGATCAGGTTCGACAGCGCGCGCTGCAGCAACAGCGTGTCGAACCCGCCGCTGGCGTCGCCGACAACCTCCAGCTCGAGGCCGGCATCGACCAGCGCCGCCTCGTGGTAGTTGGAGACCTGCCGCGCCAGCGCGGCGAGACTCGGTGTAGCAACCCGTCGCGCCGAGGCTCCCCGGTCGGCCTGCGACAGGAACAGCATGTCGTGGACGATGCCTGCAACGCGCTGCAGTTCCTCCAGGTTCGAGCCGAGCACCTCGCGCAGCTCCTCCGCGCTGCGGGCCTTGCGCAACGCCAGCTCGGTGCTGCCGATCAGCGTGGCCAGCGGCGTGCACAACTCGTGCGCCACATCGGCGTTGAAACCTTCGAGTTGTTCGTAGGCCAATTCCAGCCGACCGAGCAAGTCATTGAACTGCGCGATCAGCGGCTCGAGTTCCTCCGGTTGCGCAGACCCATCGAGCCGGCGGTGCAGCGTGTCGGCGGCGAGTTGCCGGGTCTGGTCGACCAGGTTGCGCAGGGGGCGCAGGCCGAGCCGCACGAGCAGAAAGCCGCCTGTGGAGACGAGCAGCGTACCGGCCAGTGCGGCCACCGCGAGCGTGATGCCGATGCGCCGCAGCAGCGCGGAATCGTCGCGGATGTCCAGTGTCAGGACGGCATCGAGAGAACCTTGCCCCGACGCCGGTGCAGGCACCGCGAACCGCGCGACCCGGACGTCGGTGGCCGACTGCGGGGGCGGTCGGTCATAGAAATTCGAGCCATCCGCGCGCACCAGCGACAGAGCCATGTCGGGATGGCCGATGAAGAAGTCGTCGAGCTTGTGCTTCAGAGTGGCCACATCCCCGTCGCGCACCGACTCGGCGAGCAGGTGGCGCAGCTGCACCTGCTTCTGCACAAGCTCTTCCGACTGGCGGGCCTGGAAGCCCAGGTGCGTGGCGCCGTAGACCGCCGCGCAGACCACGACCAGGCCGGCCAGGCTCTGCAGTGCCAGCCAGTACGACAGGCGGCGCCCGAGCGACCCGATGCGGCTGCGGCTCATACGTCGCGTACCTCCAGCACGTAGCCCATGCCGCGCACGGTGTGCAGCAACGTGCGATCGAAGGGGGCATCGAGCTTGTTGCGCAAGCGGCGGATGGCGACGTCGATGACGTTCGTCGCGCTGTCGAAGTTCATGTCCCAGACCTGCTCGGCGATCTCGGTGCGCGACAGCACTTCGCCCTGACGCCGCACGAGCAGCGTGAGCAGACCGAACTCCTGTGCGGTGAGTTCGAGCCTGCGGCCGGCCCGCACCGCCTTGCGGCGGATCAGGTCGACCTCCAGGTCCGCCAGCCCGAGAACGGTCGCACTGTCCGCCGCCCGTGCCGGGCGAGCGCGGCGCAGGAGCACCTGGATGCGCGCCAGCAGCTCGGAGAAGGCGAAGGGCTTGACGAGGTAGTCGTCGGCGCCGCTCTGCAGGCCACGCACCCGGTCCTCGATGCGCACGCGCGCGGTCAACATCAGCACCGGCGTCTGCTTGCTCTGCCTCAGCGCCGCCAGCAGGCCCAGGCCGTCGATGCCCGGCAGCATGCCGTCGAGCACGAGCAGTTCGTAGTCGGACTCCATCGCGAGATGCAGTCCGTCGATCCCGTTGTGGGCGACATCCACCACGAAGCCCTCTTCGGTGAGGCCCTTGCGCAGGTAGTCCGCGAGCTTGACCTCGTCTTCGATCACGAGCAGTTTCATCTTCCTGTCCAAACTGTCATCGGCCGAACCCGTTTCTGTGGGTGCGTGGTTTCTAGATTGGCGTCCATGCCGTCAGGCATCCCGAAGCAGTCAGCTTGCGGGCACTTCCCAACCAAGGAATGGACACCATGCGCTTCAACAAGTTTGCCGTCGCCACCGTCACCACCGTCGCAGCTCTCGCGCTGCCCGGGTTGTCGCAGGCCACATCGATCTACCATCCCGCGAGCGGGGAGGTGGGGTTCACCTACCACCCCGACCACGCGAAGGGCGGGAAGTCCCGCGCCGAGGTTCTGGCCGAACTCGAGGCCGCGCGCAAGGACGGGACGCTGGCGTTGATCCAGCGCGGTGCGCCCCTGCCGATCAAGCAGACGGGCCCTGCCAAGACGCGCCAGCAGGTCATCGCCGAGATGCTCAACGAGCCGCCGGAACAGCGCCGCGCGAGGATGGAACTGCAGACCGGCGGCTGAAGCGTCGGCAGGCGTCACGGGCGGCGCATGCCACTCTTGGCCGCAGCGCCGCGCCGCTTGCGCTTGGTGGTGCCCTGACGCTTCGCCAGGCGCTGTTCCAGTCGCTGGCTGTAGCTGCGCTCCGGTTCGGGCGGCACCGGTGGATGGCGCTTGCGCCAGGACCGGTGCACAAGCCAGGCCACCAGTCCAGCGAGCAGAAAGCCGAGCCAGATCCACGCGATCGTCTGGGCCAGGTGCGTGTCGAGCAGCTGCCTTCGCATGCCACCTCCGCGGGAGAGTTTCGCTGCCGCCCAGGGCACGTCGTTGCAGACACTCCGCGGCGCCGACCGTCATCCGACATCGGCCACGAGACGCAGCGGCATGGCGCGCTGCCGGGACTCGACAGCGTGGGTCAGCAGTGACGAACCGCCCAAGCAGAAGAGCAGGGCGTGGCGACGTGTGAGCCTCATGGGTGGACTTGCCTTGGTTCCACTCGGATCGGCCGTTCGGTCATCTCGGCGAGGGGTTCATCAACAGGGCATCGGCGATCAGCCGCGTGTCGCGTGCACGCAGCTTCGCGCCAGCCGGATCAGCATCTGACCAGTGGTAGGCGCGATCCAGCGGGACTGACGAGCCCGCCAGCTCGACGATGCGCAGTTCCCCCGCATCGCCCTTGGCGACGACGGTGTGGCTTCGTCCATCCCACTCGAAGACGAGTCGGTGCGCGCCAGGCGCGAGCCGAAGCCGTATCAGGGAGCGTGGCAAGGTGCCGATTCGCGCGTCGCCATCGACGGTGACCGTCAGGGGCTGGACCGCATCCGCCCAGGCAGATCGCACCACGTAGACGGTGAGCACGCCGGGTGCCGCCTCGAAACGCATTGCATCGGCCTCGGCCGCTGCCGACGGCACCGGCTCCGGGGTACAGACGGTGCGCCTCGTGCGCAGCGTCGACATGCAGTAGGTGCGGCTGTCGGTGGTGCGTGGCTGGGGTGCGCTGGCGCAACCCGCCAGCACTGCGGATGTCGCCGCGGTCGTGAGCAGGAGTTTCCTGCGAGTGATCATTCTGGTCTCCTTGGTCGGTTCAATGTGGGTGGGTCGGCGTGCCGTGCGCGTCGTCGTGTTGACGCCGGTCGACGAAGTTGCAGCCGTCGGCGGCGTGTTGACACGCCGGCCGCTCAATCTGCAGGGTCGTGTGGTGCACGCGGTACCGATCGGCCAGCACCTCCTGCAGGCGGCGTATCAGGCCGGCACCTTCCACACCTTCGGCATGGACCACGTGCGCCGTCAGGCTGTTCTTGCCGCTGGTGAGCGCCCAGACATGCAGGTCGTGCACGTCCTCGACGCCCTCGACGCCGCGCATCGCCTGGGCGACTTCGTCGATGTCGATGCCTTCGGGCGTGCCCTCCAGCAGGATGTTGAGGCTCTCCTTCAGCAACATCCAGGTGCGCGGCAGGACCCACAGCCCGATGCCGGCCGCGACGAGCGCGTCCACCCAGTTCCAACCGGTGAAGCGGATCACGATGGCGGCCGCGATCACGCCGAGCGAACCGAGCATGTCGGACCACACCTCGAGGTAGGCGCCCTTGACGTTCAGGCTCTCCGCGCTGCCGCCGCGCAGCAGCCGCATGCTGACGAGGTTCACGACCAGCCCGAGCACGGCCACGGCGAGCATCGGCATCGACTGCACCTCGGCGGGCTCGCGGAATCGCTGCCACGCTTCCACCAGGATGTAGGCGGCAACGCCGAACAGCAGCACCGCGTTGAACGCGGCGGCCAGGATCTCGAAGCGGTAGTAGCCGAACGTGCGCTTGGCGTCGGCAGGGCGGCGGCCGACGCGCAGCGCCGCCACCGCGATGGCGAGCGCGGCAGCGTCGGTGAACATGTGCGCCGCGTCGGCAACGAGGGCCAGGCTGCCGAACCACAGCCCTGCAGCCAGTTCGGCAACCAGGAAGACCGACGTCAGCGCCAGCGCCGCCCACAACGCGCGCTCGTTGCCCGTCGAGGGCAGGGCGTGATTGTGCGCGGTGCTCATGGCGGGGATGCCCGACCTACTTGAGCGTGAACCGCGCTGCGACAGCCGGCTTGCCGTCGAGCGCCACATCGGCCCGCACCTGGGTTTCCACGGCGACCTTGCCGGCGGCGCTGGCGAGCTTCATCGGCTCGCCGTGGTCGCTGACGGGCCGTGCCAGGCCGGCCAGGGTGGCGCAGCGTGCCAGCATGTCGGCGTTGCGGCGGTACACGCTGCTGCGCACGCCGACGAGTCCGAGCACGGTGTGATACAGGTTGTCGTGTGAAAGCGTGTCTCTCTGGCGCGCCAGGCACGCGGTGTCCACGCCGAGGCGCTTGCGCGTGCTCGCGGCCAGCCAGGCCAGCATCGGTACTTCCTTCTGCTCGCGCGGCGCCAGGTCATAGGGCATGCCATGCAGGAACAACCCCTTCTCGCCCAGCGACTCGCCATGGTCCGACACGAAGATGAGCGCGGTATCGGTCCGCGCGGACTGGGAGTCGAGCAGCGAAATTGCCCAGTCGAGCACATGGTCGGTGTAAGTCAGCGCGTTGTCGTAGGCATTCACCACGGCTTGGCGATCACAGCGATCAAGCGCGTTGCTCTTGCACACCGGCGTGAAGCGCTCGAAGGCCTGCGGATAGCGCAGGTAATATGCAGGCCCGTGCTGGCCCTTGAGGTGCAGCACGATCACCGTGTCGCGCTGCACCGCCGTCAGGCGTTCGTGCAGCGCGTCGAGCAAGACCTCGTCGAAGCAGCCCGCCGGCGGGCACAGTCCGTGCTCGGAGCGCCAGGCGGGGTTGATGACCTTGACGCGATCGCACACACCCTTGCAGCCCGAGTTGTTCTCCACCCACCAGACGTCAAGGCCGGCGCGCTGCAGCACGTCGAGCAGGCTCTGCCGGCGCGCGGCAAGGCCGGATTCGTAGCCCGATCGCCCGACGTCGAGGAACATGCATGGCAGCGCCGTGGCAGTGGCGGTACCGCAGGCGCTGGCCGTGCCGAAGTTGATGAGGTCGGTGCGTGCGGCGAGTGCCGGCGTGGTAGCACGTTCGTAGCCGTTGATCGTGAGGTTGGCCGCCCGCGCTGTCTCGCCGACGACGATCACGGCAACGAGAGGTCGGCCAGCACGCTGTGCGCCTTCGAGGCGCACGGCGTCGGCAGCAACGTCTTCGAGCCGAGGCGTTCGCGCCAGTCGGTCCCTGGCGTACCCGTGCGCCGCGGCCAGCAGGTTGGTAGGGACGAACTGCAGGCGCAGGTCGCGATGGTTGCGGAACAACGAGGCATAGGACGAAAAGAAGCTCGCCGCAAGCGCGGCGAGGAGCGCCAGCAGCAACGCCACCACGCCTGCCTTGCCGATCAGCATCGGCCGCCACCCGCGCGCCGCGACCGGCAGTCGCGCCACCAGTACTGCCGGTACCACACCGACGGCCAGCACCCAGGCCAACAGGGCGGGGCTGATCAGCTCGCGCACTTCGGCCACGTCGGTCTCGAGCACGTTGAGCAGCATCTCGCGATCGAACACCACGCCGTAGCGAAGCATGAAGAACGCGGTGGTGGCTGCCAGGACCAGCAAGACACAAAGCACTGGTTTGGCGGCGCGTCCCCAGGTCAGCATTTCCAGGGCGAGCCAAACCCAGGCCAGCGCGAACACGGGCAGCGTCGCCAGCCAGACGAGGTTGGCCGCCTCCCAACCGCCCGCCGCGGCCCACAGCGCAGCCCAGAAAGGCCGGTTGAGGACGGCCAGCATCCACAACGCCACCATCAGGTTCAGCACCGGCGGGCTGGTGAAGGCGGTCCGTCGCTCAGCCACGCGCGTCTGCCTTCGCCGACGAAGGCCCATGAACGGACGCCGGATCGCCGGTGTCCGCGAGTGCCTGCGCGCACGGCGTCGATGCGATCTGCATCGTCGTATGGCGGGCGGGCAGCGCAGCAGGGTACCGCTTCGCGGCAGCATCGGCAAGGAGGGCCGGGGCGTGGTTGTGCGCGGTGCTCATGGCGGGGACGCCCGACCTACTTGAGCGTGAAGCGCGCAGCGACAGCCGGCTTGCCATTGAGCGCCACATCCGCCAGCACCTTGGTGCCCGCGCCGACCTTGAAGCTGCCCTTGGCTTCGAGCTTGTCGCCGGCCAGCGCCAGCGGCGCCTCCATCTTGTCGTTGCCGTTGAAGACGGTGACCTTGCCGGTGGCGCTGGCGAGCTTCATCGGTTTGCCGTGGTCGCTGACGTGGATGACGATCAGGTCGGGCTTGGCGACCAGTTCCATGTCACCCACCTTGGTCTCGACGACCACGCCGCCATGCTTGGGCTTGTGGTCTTCGGCAGCGAAGGCGGACGACGCCGCGGCGGCGGCGAACAGGAGAGCCGTGAGAAGTTGCTTCATCGTGATTCCTGGGTGGGTTGAGGGAAAGATTCGCTCGGCGGGAGGGGTCAGTGAATGGGCGTTGCGCTGACCACGTCGATGACAGTGATCCAGCCGGCGACCGCCTGCCCGGTGTGGGCCGCCGCCATGAGCGCGGCCGAGAGGGCCTCGACCTCGCCGTCCTCGCACAGCAGTTCGAGCTTGTATTCGTTGACGACCTCGTCGCCGAGGTCGATCGAGTAGTGTTTCTCGTCGCTGTCCAGCGGCAGCAGCGAGCCCTTGACGACGTAGACGGCGAGGTTGTGACGTCGGCCTCCGCGCGCGCCGCCCCAGGCCGGGCTGTCCTTCAAGGCGGCGATCACGTCGGCGATGCGGCTGCGGTGCACGTAGGCCTTGATTTCCTTCATGGCGTCTCCTGGGTGGGTTGCGGTAGAGCGGGGACTGGCGATTGTTCGGAGGCGTCCTCGGCAGCGTCACGCGCGCGCTGCTTGGCTTCGGCGCGCGACTCGGACCATTCGTAGATCAACGGCAGCAGCAGCAAGGTCAGCAGGGTCGACGTGATCAGGCCGCCAATCACCACGGTGGCCAGCGGGCGCTGCGTCTCGGCGCCGACGCCGGTGGAGAGCAGCATCGGCACCAGGCCGAGGATGGCCACCGAGGCCGTCATCAGCACCGGGCGCAGGCGCAGTGCCGCGCCTTGCCTTACGGCATCGCGGATCGACAGGCCGTGCCGGCGCTGGTCGTTGAGGAACGAGACCAGCACGATGCCGTTGAGCATCGCCACCCCGAACACGGCGATGAAGCCGATCGCGGACGGCACCGACAAGTACTGCCCGGTGACGAACAGCCCGACGATGCCGCCGATGATCGCGAACGGCACGTTGGCGATGA